>CAYYJL010000126.1:0-7439 GCA_964472245.1 uncultured Ignavibacteriaceae bacterium
TAATTCCGCTCGATGAGATTTCACAAAAGGCGGTTTCGGGTGCATTAGTACTTCTTCTTATCTTTTTGTTATACCGCCGAATCGGAGAAATCGGTAAGATTTCAGTCATGCTCTGGGTGGGAGTTATCGGGACGATGATATGGATAATCTTTGGCGGCGTGACAAATTTTGATGCCGCAAAGGCATTTGATTTTCCGGAAGGTGCATTTGATCTTAATTTTCTCTTTTTTGCTGCTTTGGGCAGTGCTACCATTAAAACTATTTATACATATCTGGGGTATTATAATGTCTGCCATCTCGGATCGGAAATTAAAGAACCTGAAAAAATTATCCCAAGAAGTATATTCATTTCTATAGCCGGAATAGCTGTGCTCTATCTTATCATGCAGGTCAGTTATTTGGGTGTTATACATTGGACGGAGATTAAAGACAGCCAATTTGTTGTTAGTCTCTTCATGGAACGCATCTATGGCAGCACTGCAGCGACTGTTGTAACACTGCTGATATTATGGATTGCCTTTTCTTCCCTGTTTGCCGTACTTCTTGGCTATACCAGAATTCCTTATGCGGCTGCATTGGATGGTAATTTCTTCAAAGTATTTGCCGGGGTTCACCCTACTAAGAACTTTCCTCATCACTCTTTGTTAATATTGGGAGGTCTGGGATTTGTCTTCAGTCTGCTTTTCCGGCTAAAGGATGTGATTGCCGCTATCTTAGCAATGAGAATTTTGGTACAGTTTATTAATCAGTCAATCGGATTGTTTTATCTGCAAAAAACAGGCGTCAGGAAAAACTTCCCCTACAAAATGCCCCTTTTCCCTTTACCGCCTCTAATTTCAATAGTAGTATGGTTCGGGTTGTTTTTCTCCACCGGTACCAGTTTTATAATTGGCGGGTTGGGGATGATTGTAGCCGGCAGCGTTGTTTACTTTGTGCGTGCTTATAAAAAGCGGGAATGGCCGTTTGATTCCCAGGCCAGTTAAAGCATAAAATCCGATTTTCCGCATTCAGGTAGGAAACTATTTCTTGCTTTTTTAGTTTCCTTGTTTTAATTTAGACAAGGTATAAAAAAAAGAATATGGATAAGAGCATAATTCTGATAGAAAAAGTAATTCCCGTGTTCATGAAAAACGGATTTAATAATCTGAGCATGGATGCGCTTTCGGGTGAGTTGCAGATTTCTAAGAAGACTTTTTATAAATACTTCCCTACTAAAGATGATCTTATTGGCAGTTGCGCTGATTATATCATAAAGCGGAATTCTGCCCGCATTGACGCAATAATAGCAGAGCATGATAACCCCATTATCGCCCTGACAAAATTCCTCGAATTTCTTGGAACCTCAATTTCCCGGATTGGGAAGATTTGGATAAAAGACATCCAGGAATTTAAACCTGAGATATGGAGACATATAGACAAATTCCGCAGGAACAAGCTGGAAATGACCATAACTCATATATACCGCAAAGGGGAAAAACTCGGATACTTCAAACCATATCCGGAACCATTGATTATACAACTGTTTACACAATCTATACTTTCCGTGCTTTCTCCGGAGTTTCTTGTAAAATCCGATGTCTCACCGGAAGAGATTCTTTATGATACAATTGATGTTCTCTTGTGCGGTGTATTAACTCCGGCAGGCAAAAATTTTTATAAACGGCCAAATTACAGGCAAAAGAATGAAAACTAAATCTCTCCTTTATTTATCTTTCTTCGTACTACCCCTTCTTGTAACCGCTTGCGGAAATGGCGATGATGAAAATAAACTTTCACTCAGCGGAAATCTTGAAGCCCCAACCATTTCAATAAGCAGCAAATCATCAGGAGAAATAAAATCTCTTCTTGCAGAGGAAGGTACTGTTGTACAAAAAGGTGATACACTCGCCATTATTGATACTGAAAATTTATCTATACTTTTCCGCCAGGCATCAGCAAACACACTCGCTGCAAAGGCGCAGTTCAACCTTTTGCAAAGCGGCGCCAGAAAAGAGGATATTGAACAAGCCGAAAGTGCCTTGAAGCAAAGTGAAATTAATTATGAACTTGCCCTCAAAGACTTAAAACGTTTCGAAAGTCTATTACAAAGCGGCACCATAACCCAAAAACAGTTTGATGATGCAAAAGGAAGAGCTGATGCATTAAAGTTGCAGCAGAATGCAGCAAAGGAAAATCTTTCTAAATTAAGAAATCTTGTACGACCTGAAGAACTCGCACAGGCCAAAGCAAGATATGAGCAATCACTCGCCGCCGAAGACTTAGCGGCTAAACAATTACGGGATTGTTATATAACAGCCCCTGCAGCCGGCATGGTTACAAAACTTTATTTTGAGCAAGGGGAACTCATTCAACCGGGCAGTGCCCTGCTTACCTTATCCGATATTAATACAATTACCATGTTTGTTTATGTGGAGCAGCAGAAAATAGGAAAAGTTAAACTCAATGATAAAGCTGAATTAAAGGTAGATTCCTTTCCGGATACCATCTTTGAAGGAAAAGTGGTATATATCTCCCCTGAAGCTGAATTCACTCCCAAAAACATTCAGACCAAAGAAGAAAGATCCAAACTTGTCTTCGGTGTTAAAGTGAAGGTTGAAAACAAAAATCAAATGCTTAAAACCGGCGTGCCCGCAGATGTTGTCATCTATGCACAGTGATGTCATCATCAGCGTGGAAAAGCTTTCAAAGAGCTTTTCCGGTAATCAAGCTGTATCGGAGATAACTTTCAATGTCCTGAAAGGAGAAATGTTTGGTATCGTGGGTCCGGATGGAGCGGGTAAAACAACTACAATGCGGATGATATGCGGGTTGCTTACTCCCTCGGAAGGCAGTATATCAATATTGGGCGAGCCGGTAAAGCGGGGCGGAAAATCCACACAGAGATATATCGGATATCTTTCTCAACGGTTCAGTCTCTATGGCGATTTATCAATTGATGAAAATATTGATTTCTTCGCAAGGATTCATGGCCGGAAAGATTACCAAAAAGAGAAAGAAGAACTGCTGGCAATGACCAGACTCACGGACTTTAGACAACGAACCGCAGAAAGACTCTCCGGCGGAATGAAGCAGAAACTTGCACTTGCATGTTCTCTGATACACCGTCCTGAAGTCCTTATCTTAGATGAGCCGACTACGGGAGTTGACCCTGTTTCCCGCCGGGATTTTTGGTTAATCCTCTCACGGCTAAAACAATCCGGTATAACCATCATGATGGCTACCCCTTATCTGGATGAGGCGGAACGCTGTGACAGAGTAGCAATGTTTCATAACGGCAAAATTATTCTCTCAGATACACCGGGTAACCTGAAACGAAACGCAGGATTTTCGATATTTGAAATTGTTACTCAGGAAGTCAGAAAAGCAGCTGCGATAATAAAGAATGAACTGCAACTCATTCCCCAAATGTTCGGAGACCGGTTATATATAATTGTCCCCAAAGATTTCTCCGGGGATTCCCGTATTTTAACACAACTTTCAAATTCCGGTATAGAAGTTAAATCTTCCGGTTATGTTACTGCATCCCTGGAAAATATCTTTATCCAATCAATTGAACAAGGTTCTGCCGTTGGATAACAATTCCATCATCGTACAAAATCTAACCAAGCGATTCGGTTCATTTATTTCTGTAAATGATATAAGTTTTACCGTAAAATCAGGTTCAATTTTCGGCTTTCTGGGTGCAAACGGTGCGGGCAAATCCACTACTATAAAGATGCTTACAGGATTGCTCAACCCCACCTCAGGTGATGCCCTGGTTGGAGGATATTCAATTGCAGAATCACCGGATTTGGTTAAGAAAAACATTGGATATATGTCCCAACGCTTTTCT
Source organism: uncultured Ignavibacteriaceae bacterium (assembly GCA_964472245.1). Taxonomy (GTDB): domain Bacteria; phylum Bacteroidota; class Ignavibacteria; order Ignavibacteriales; family Ignavibacteriaceae; genus H2-BAC3. The sequence continues at coordinate 3,833 of CAYYJL010000126.1, forward strand.
CTCTATGATGATCTGACCATTGAAGAAAACATTACTTTTTTTGGAAGCGTTTACGGGTTAGAAAGCAAAAAACTGCAGCAAAGATTAAGTTATGCGCTATCCGTAGCCCAGCTCGAAGGTAAAGAAAAATTACTCACCGGTTCATTGCCCGGCGGTATAAAACAACGCCTTGCGCTGGCAACCGCAGTGTTACATCAACCCCCCATTATTTTTCTTGATGAACCAACAAGCGGCGTAGACCCAATTTCCCGCCGGAATTTCTGGGAACTTATTCACTCCCTATCCGCCGAAGGTACAACCGTTTTTGTCACAACACATTATCTTGAAGAAGCGGAATATTGTGATAACATAATCCTGCTGGATGCCGGTGAAATTATCGCTGAAGGTTCCCCCACTCACTTGAAAACAGCTTATTTAAAGAATCCGATTCTAAGCTTTGCAACCAATGTTCCTCATAATGCAATGGAATACCTCAAAACTAAAAATGAAGTACTCAGTATATCCGTGTTCGGCAGTTCACTACACTGTACTATGAATCTTTTTAATGACCCCGTATATACTTTGTCCCGGCTTCTGCAGGAGGCAAATATAGAATTTTCTGATATGAAACAAATTATCCCCAGTCTGGAAGATGTGTTTATTCATTTATTGGATTCCGGCAAATGATTACATCAATCAATAGAGTATTGACTATCGCAGTCAAAGAGTTCCGGCATCTCTGGAGGGATAAGCGTATGCTGGGTGTAATCATATTTTTTCCGGTATTTTTACTCTTCGTATTCGGCTATGCAGTCAATTTCGATGTGGAAAATATATCTATCGGTATTCTGGATAAAGATAATTCCACCTTAAGCAGAGAGTTCAGGACTGCATTATCTACATCGCGGTACTTCACAGAGTCTGTCTCATTGAACTATGATTCGGAACTGAGTACCGTAGTTGGTGAAAATATGGTACAATGTGCAATAGTGATTCCAAAAGATTTTGAAAAATCTTTTTACCGGGGTGAAACAGTACCTGTCCAGTTTATTATAAATGGGGTTGATGGTAATACTGCTTCAATAATTCAAAATTATCTTAATGCATTTACTGCATCATTCAGCACAAAGTACAGAAATGAGATGCTCGAATCCAAGGGTATACATCTGAATGCGCCTATGGATATACGAATGGTTTTCTGGTACAATCCGGAGCTTAAATCAACCAAGTTCCTTATACCGGGTCTGATGGCGATGATTCTCATCATGATATGTGTCATAACCGTATCATTAACACTAGTGCGGGAAAAAGAGCGTGGTACGATTGAGCAGTTAGATGTCTCACCGGTAAACTCCGGAGAATTGCTTATAGGTAAAACTATCCCCTATATTCTGCTATCCCTCCTAAGCGGTATATTTATTCTGATCGCCGGTTTTGTACTTTTTTCGGTGGAAGTAAAAGGTTCATATTTCCATTTGCTTATTGCAACACTGTTATATATCTCTGCTTCAACTGCACTCGGCATTTTTGTATCGGTGATTGCAGACTCCCAGCAAGTCGCATTTACCGTGGCCACATTTGCCTCCCTGCTTCCTTCAATCATGCTGAGCGGTTTTATCTTTCCTCTTGAAAGCACTCCAATTCCTGTTCAAGTTCTGAGCTATATAACACCAGCAAAATATTACATCGTCGCTTTAAGGGCTATCATTCTCAGGGGGGCTGGTATTCACTCATTTTATATATCCCTGATTTCACTGGTAATTTTTTCACTTTTCTTCATGCTGCTTGCCAATCTCATTAACAAGAAAAAGGCACTGAAGGTCTGATGCAAACAATCTTATCCATTATAAAAAAAGAGTTCGCACAATTCAAACGCGATCCCAGAATGTTTGCCATTATTCTGGTTGCACCGGTCGTTCAGCTCATATTTCTTGGATATGCAGCAACCTTTGACCTGAAAATTATCAGATTTGCCGTCATGGATAATGACAGGTCTTACGAAAGCCGTCAACTGATTGATGCTGTTTCCTCCGGCAGCATATTTGTCATAGAAAAATATGTATCCGATTATAAGGAAATTGATGAGGTGATGGAATCCGGAAATATCATGATGACACTGGTTATACCGGAAGGATTTGAAAAAGATATACAGCGAAAGACCTCTGCCCCAATACAAATTTTGGTTAACGGCTCAGACGGCAATAGTGCAAATATAGCGGCCGGATATATCACCTCCCTTCTCTCGGGCTATAATAAAAATCTGGCAGAGGAAATAAGGATAAAGTCCGGGTTGAGAAGTCCGCCGATAGGCAGTATAGTGCCGGAACAACGTGTGTGGTTTAATCCTCTGCTGATGACCCGGTACTATATGGTTCCCGGTATTGTCGGATTGCTGCTGAGCATAATAACCCTTATTCTTACCTCTCTGGCAATCGTAAAGGAAAAAGAAATCGGTACTTACGAGCAGCTTATCGTAACACCTATTAAACCATATCAGCTTATCCTGGGCAAATTGATACCGTTTGCCATTCTGGCTTTCATAGCTGTATTTATCGTTCTTGGGGCAATGCGGATTGTATTTGATATTCCCGTAAAAGGAAGTTTACCATTTCTTTTGTTATCCTCCTTATTCTACATCCTTTCAACCCTTGGCATGGGGCTGTTTGTTTCCACCATCTCCCGTACACAGCAGCAGGCAATGATGATTGCCATATTTGCCCTCATGCTGCCAATGGTATATCTTTCCGGATTTGCCTTTCCGCTGGAAAATGCTCCTTTGTTCATTCAAATTATCAGCTATTTCATACCGCTCAGATATTTTATTACTATCATCCGAAGTGTTATTTTGCAGGGTAATGGTTTTGCAGAATTGTGGACCGAAGCAGTTATTCTCCTCTTTATGGGAGCGGCAATTTTATATATGAGTTCAAAGAGATTCAAGAAAGGTTTAGACTAAATGAAGTTTACCGGGGCACAGATTGCTGATGCTTTTGAATGGGACTCAGTTAACTGGTCCAAGTGCCTGCGGCATTGGAGTCCGTATATGCAGCCGGAAAGTCACAAAAATGTTCTCACCGTTGGTGAAAAGAATGGCGGATTAAGTCTTCTGTTTGCCTTAAACGGACATCAGGTTACCGCTACTGATTTAACAGGGGTCACCGAAAACGGCAAAGCAATGCACAAGAAGTACGGGGTAAATGATAAGATATCGTATGGGTCTGCTGATTTAACCAATCTCCCTTTTCCCGATAACAGCTTCGATATAGTCGCCTGTAAGTCTGTAATCGTGATGCTCAGAAGCGCAGAAAACCAAAAGGCAGCGTTGCAAAACATTGTACGGGTACTGAAACCCGGCGGTTATTTCCTTTTTGCGGAAAACCTCCGCGCTACCTCTTTTCATATGTACTTAAGGAATAAATTCCAGCCGTGGGCGCATTATACCCTCTACATGAATTACCATGAAAAAGAAAAAATGTTTGAGCAATTTTCAGAATTGGATTTTTCTGCCCAAGGATTTTTGGCAACACTGATTCCACACAACACCGCCAGAATATTGCTTGGCAAAGTTGATACTCTCCTAAATCCCTTACTCCCTGATTCAATAAAGTACATATTATTTGGCGCATGT
>CAYYJL010000127.1:0-7426 GCA_964472245.1 uncultured Ignavibacteriaceae bacterium
GGTATTCTGTTTCATGAAAAAGCCCGCATATAAAATCAGTATGATGGAAGGGAGCATCCCCAAGAGAATTCGCGGAGGCAGAGAAGTAAAATTGTTGTAAAATCCGGACATGCCGATAACGGATTGCACAACAACAACCGCTGCAATAACTAATAAAATCTTCCGGTTTTTAACAGCCCGGTAAAACATGGCAATAGTAAGAATAACGACTGCAATAAAGGCAGTATGAACCCAAGAGGGAAGCTGGTCTATCACGGAATACCTTATCAGTAAATTTGAAAAATGCTAAAATACTATCCGGAAAAGAAACACCGCTTGCCAAATGACAAGAAATTATTTTGAGGCCAGTTCCTTGCGTATTCTGCTGAGTGATGAATCTGTTATACCCAGATACGATGCAATATGCTTAAGCGGTACTTCTTGTATAATTTCAGGATGGGATGATAAAATGCCAAGATACCGCTGTTCAGCCGAAAGTGTGAGTGAGGCAATGCGGGATTGCTTCGTTTCCACCAATTTCTTTATCAGCAGCGTCCGTCCCATTTCACGGAACTGCGGGAAATTATGAAAATTTTTATTAAGCGATTCAAATGTTATCGCCCAGGCGGATACGCTTGTTACCGCTTCTATGATTTCTTTTGAGGGAGTCCGTGTAAAAAACGAAAGCGGTTCAAATAGAATATCAGGGCCGGAAGTGATTCCGGTAGTTACTTCATCTCCTTCATGATTGTATATATAAGAGCGGAGGATTCCGGTTTCAACGATAAGATATTCATTGCTTACCTGCTGTAGTTCAAGCAGCACTTCTCCTTTGTTCAGAGCGCGGGGGTAAAATGATTCCAGAACCGGAGCAAGCACCTCACCCGGTATATCAGCAAAAGACTGAAAAAAAGATGTCAGGAAAGCCGGGTGCTGTGAAGGCATCAGAAAAACCTCAGTTTATATTTAAAAATTGTTTTGCCGTAAATTAGAAAGAATCCACCATTCCGGTAATACCCATGCATAATTCGTTCAGCCAAATATGGCTATGAGGAAACGCAGGCACCCGGCAGCATCGGACCGGCAGGTTGCTTTACAGATTAAAGGCATCAGTAAAGAGCGAATCACCGGTTAATTTTTTTACAATCTCTGCTGAGGCATCTTTGTTGTAATACGGATGATCCTTAAACAGAGCTGCGTATTTTTCCTCTACAATGGTATCACACAGATTGGATTTTTCAATAACCACTTCACGCAGTTTACGGACAAAATTATTGTTAAACTGCAAATCCTGTTGGTTGACGTATCCGGCGGCTATAAACCCCTTTGTTTTTTTAGGACAGCGGCAGGGATTGGATTTATTAACAAGCCCGCATTTATTATTCATGAAGTTGTATAAATCTTTTCTGGCACGGGATAAATTCTGGCGGAAAGTTTCCGGCGACATCTCCAGTATTTCCCCGGCTGTGCTGCTTTCCACCTCAAACAGTTCACCGAGTATATATATCAATCTCTGTTTTCTGTCCAGGCAGAGCAGCATGCCCAGCATACAGCTGATTTTAGCATCTTCAACTTCCTCACGGAGCGATATTTTCTCGTCCGGACTTAAGTCAGAAAAAGGTATTTTATCCAATCCCTCTCCGTAGTCCTCAAACGTGGTAACAAAGTTCTCCAATTTTCTTTTCTTAGTATTCAGGAAATGACGGAAGACGATGGTGTAGAGCCAGGTCCGGAACTCAGACTGAAAATTAAACTGCGAAAGTTTGGTGACAACTTTAAGGGCTACTTCCTGCGTTAAATCTTTTGCATCGGCGGGGCTCAGAACAAACCGCAGCGCCACATTGTATATATATCCATAATGCTTTTTGATAAGCGATTCCAGTGCAGGCGCCGAACCGTTCAGCGCCTGTTTTATTAACTGGTGATCTTCAGTTTCCGAGTATGAAGCACTGAAAATATTTCCGGTCATTTGTAATCCGTATAAAAGTTAAAATGCACAACACTTTCCGTTGCAGAAAAAAATCCATGCAGAGATTCCACACCCATTGCGGAGTTTTGCACTTCCTTTGCAACGGCAGCATCCGTCCAGAGCAGGATATCAGAAAACAAGGCGGGGTCATTCGGGTCGGTTAAAACCTTCCTTTCAATAAATCCGGGGACAGAGCTCAGGTAATCCTGCACCTGTTTTGAAAGAGCGGGAAAATCAGGGAGAGATTCCTGCTTAATTCTGTAGATTGCGATTTCAGTTACCGGTGATTCCATACGTACCTTTCATGAATTTTTTTTTGATTGATACTGATTAGACACTCACCAAAACCGGTTGTGACAAAACCCTGATACCATGTTACAAATTATCGTCTTTTTCTCATGAGAAATATGTCTATCACCAGAAAAACCGCCAGAACGATATCAATAAAATTCCATATTGTCCTGCCAAAGGCAATTTTTATAACGGGATTTAACAGTACTGCCGCAATACCGTAGAACAAAGCATACGGTTTTTGACCGCTTTTGAAGTCATCCCAGCTCAGGTAGGCAAGCCCAATGGTGCCCAAAAGCCGGACCATCTGATAATACCAATACGGCATATCCAGCAGGCAAAGCAGGAATCCCGCGGCAAGAACAAGTTTAACTTTTGCATTAAAGCTCATATATACTCCGTTATTAATATGAATGTTTGCCGGTATTCCAGCCGCTGCCGCTAAGGTGTTTTGTTCCGGAATCCACAGCCCCTTGTTCCATTTCTGTGCCCATACTGTCATTCCAGCGGTTCAGATACCCGAACAAAGCAACAACACCGAGTATTTCCACTATTTCACCCTCATCCCAGTATGCGCGCAGGTTATCTGCAATTTCGTCGGTAACTGCATTGGGAATTACGGAGGCAGCAAGGGCAAAATCAAGGGCGGCTCTCTCTGCAGGAGAAAAAGCGGGGTGTGTTTTGTATTCCCAAATATGCTGCAGCTGTTCTTCAGTTGCCCCGTAACGCTCGGCAGCCCGGATAGTGTGTGCCTGGCAATAGCGGCATCCGGCAGCATTGCTGCTGATGTAACCGATAAAGCGTTTGAGGGCGCTGGTCACACGGCCGTGATTTTCCATAACAGCTTTATTCATGTTTATAAAAGCGTTTGCAATAGCAGGCCGCCTCTGCATAGTTTTCACACTGTTGGGGCAGAATCCGAGTGTTTCATTATAAAAATCTATCAGTTTTTTAAGTTCAGGATCATTAACGTCTGAGAGAGGGGGAACCAATGGTTTTTGCATGAACCGCCTTTTTTATAAGTGAATGGATACACCTTTGCAAATTACTAACTGATTTAATACAGGCAAAGAAAGAAAAAACGGGATTTGTTCGGTCCGCAACAATTTGATAAATTCACATACAAGAAGAGGAAATGGTTTTATCTGCACAAGAAAAATTCAGAAAGGTACATTATGCTCAGCAAGGTTGTAATATTTAAGTTGATAGAAGAGGTTGTTAAATGGGGGCCGACTGTTATTGATGCAAGCTCCAAACTGTATCAGTCAACAAAGGCCAGGCTAGAAAAACGGCGGCTGACTTCCGGGGAGAAGCCCAACTATTCCCTTGAGGAACTGCAGGAAAAAATGGCGCAGCTTGAGCTGAATGATTTGGAGCAAAGCCGTTTGGTTTCGGAAATGGCTGATAAAATGCAGAAAATGTCCCAGCTGCACGCGGTTATGATGAAGCAGACCAGAAGAGCGTATATATATTCGGGAGTATCGCTGATAGTCTGCGGTATAGTGCTTTTACGCATGCTCTTCATGTAAGAGGACAGCTGCCGTTAATCCGGCGGGATATATACTATAGGGTAATTTTATTCTGCCAGTGTTTCAGCACCCCTGCCTTATCTTTGCGGATAATGCGGGCAAACTCACGTGCCTTGGGAGATATTTCACAGTGTGTATCTGACCAGAGTATATATTCCAAAAGCAGGGGGAGTAAATCCATGCCTTTGGGTGTAATTTCATAGAGAATTTTTGATTTGTTTTCCGGATGCTCCCGGCGGGAGATGATGCCGGCTGTGGTGAGTGACTGCAGGCGGTTTGCCAGGATGTTGGTGGCAATTTTCTCTTCCGAAGCAAGAAAATCATTATAGGTTTTCTTCCCTTCAAAAATCATATCCCTGATGACAAGCAATGACCATTTATCGCCGACAATATCCAGGGCAGAGCTTATGGGGCATTCCGAGCGTTTTTTTAATTGTTTCATAGAGCAAAATTATAAATAAAACTTGCAAAATGCAAGTATTCTTTGAAGGAGGATTTGAAATAACATCGAGCACACCCATGAAACGTACCGATACACCGCCAAAATTGATTTTTATGCACATCAACGAAGAAACTGCCGATGAACAAATTTTTGTTGGTTTTGAGTATGAAAATGTATAATTAGTACTAATAATTTCTGAATTAGACAAAAGGATAACCGGATACATCAGATACGTATATCCGGTAAATTACATTTGAACCGGCGGATGGGTTCACTAAGAATTAAAGAGTACATAAGAGATACAGGCATTGAACCTTTTGTATGGTTATTTGCTCTCTTGTATCTCTGGTTTTCCTTTCCGATATCATCGGATGATATATCAATTTGCCCCCTGTACCATTTAGGTATACAGGGATGTCCCGGATGTGGTTTAGGGAAATCAGTTTCTTATGCATTAAACGGAGAGTTTGAGAACTCACTTAAAGTGCATTTGCTGGGAATACCGGCAGCAATTATACTATTTTACAGAATATTCACCTTGCTTTTAAATCCCATAAAACTCCGGCGTACCGGAATATTAACAACAACACAAAAGGAACTATAATGAATATAATGCAGATAATGCCTTATCTTGAAGGCGATGAAATGATGTTTATACAAGGTCTCATAAAAGATATGAGTGATGATCAGGTTAAACAATTTGCTCTGATATATGACAAACGAAGAAAAGAACCGCAGACTATTTTATTAACCGCACTCCTTGGTTTCTTCGGTGTTGCCGGCGTGCACCGGTTTTTACTTGATCAAATTGGGATGGGAATTGTATATTTCTTTACCGCGGGGTTTTGTTTTATCGGGACGATATTAGATTTAATAAATTATAAAAAATTGTCATTTGATTATAATGTACAGCAGGCACAGCAGATTGCAATGATGGTAAAAGCGTAATATTTTGCGTCTCTCATCAATAAGTTAAAATGCGCCAATAATAGCGTACTCTGGACGGAGGCGCTTCCGGCAATTGTTAATTTATATGATACATGAGTATACTTGAATATACCGCATACGATCAATCTGAAGAATCAGCTCAGGCATCCACTGAACGGAGATGATAAATTTTACTATTTTAACACATGAAAGAAATTATTTAGCACTGCGGTGAAGGTTATTCAAGCTGCCTGCAGGTATACTGCGGGTACGTTGTCGTATAGTCTGTTTGTGCTGTTTGCAGCCGGTATTGTGTCATTCGCAGCCGGACAAACAAGCATAAACAAATCAAGCGGATTTCCTGTTATCAGGAATTATCTGCCCAAGGATTACAAAGCACATAATCAGAACTGGGCAATAACGCAGGATAACCGGGGAATTTTATACTTTGGCAATTCCAACGGACTGTTAGAGTTTGACGGGAATAACTGGAGAACCATTAAGATTCCCAACGGTGTTGTCAGGTCACTTGCCGTTGATAAACATGGAACTGTTTTTGCCGGATCTGCAGATGATTTTGGATATATACGAAGGAACAGTACGGGTGAGCCGGAATATATATCTTTGACTGCGCATGTGAATTCAGGAGAACCGATAGGCCACGTCTGGTTTGTATTTGAAAAAGAGGGGGAAATGCTGTTTATTACCGATAAGGCACTCTATGTGCTTGGCTTTTCTGCAAAGGATTATGATAAACCGTCCGTGAGGATTTATACAGCGCCGCAGAGGTTCCGGATTGCGCATAAAGTATCGGGTAAAATTTATATTCTGGAACGAAGCACAGGGCTGATGGAATACACACGGGGCGGGCTGCAAAAAATTGAGGGGAGTGAAATATTTACGGGAAACACCATATTCAGCATGCTTCCTTTTGAAGAAAAATCAAACCGAATCTTAATACTCACACGCTCTTTGGAATCCTATATTTATGACGGAAAAACCTTTGAACCGTTTAAGACTGAACTGCCTGCCATACTAAAGAATAAAAATATCTACCTGCCGGGACAAAGATTAGAGGATGGTAACTTTGCCATAAACACGACTGACGCGGGATTGCTGATAATGAGTCCGGAAGGCAAAATCATCAATGTGATTGATATGAAATCGGGCCTGGCAGATGACGGAGTGATATATACGTATCATACAAACGGCAAGCTGTGGCTGGGTTTGCAAAACGGTATTGCCGTGCTCGATGTCCCTTCTCCCGTTTCTGTTTATGACAGCCGGAACGGATTAAAGGGTTCGGTTGTGGATGTGCTGACAACCGGGGATTATATATATGCGGCGACCACATCGGGTGTATATTATTCCCCGCTGACCGGCAGCGCAGCCGGTGCCGGAAAAATGTTCACAAAAATTCCGTTTGAAACCGATGAAGCATGGAAAATTATTAAATATAAAGACGGGGTATTGGCATTAACCACAAACGGATTGCTTCAAATAGGAGGACCAAGAGCAGGGGAAATTAAGTCTGCCTGGCGGGGTTCTTACATGATTTACCCGTCAAAGTATTACCCGGGAAGATTTTATTTAGGATTGGAAAGCGGCGCTGCGGTTATTGAAAATAAAGGCGATACATGGAGCGAACCCGTCATGCTGAATGGGCTTTCCACAGCGGTGCGTTATATTCAGGAAGATGCGGACGGAATATTGTGGCTGGGTACATCCTACAACGGTGTATATAAGATGAATGCCGGTGATTATCCGGCAGGAAGTTTGATGCAGGTTTCCGACGGATACATAGGCACAGAAGATGAAATCAAGATTTTTCCCGTGGGCGGAAAACTCCTTTTCGTTAACAAAAAAGGGGTCTATGTTTTTAATAAGGAAATAAATGGATTTGAGCCGGAAAGCAGTATCGGCCTCAACCGCCTGCCGGATGAGCAGGAAATAGTGTTTCTTTTGGAGACGAAGGATAAAACCATTTATCTGGCATCTATTAATAAAGCGGGGGAACAGGTTATCAGTTCTCTGGTGCCTGAGGCGGGAGCATATAAACGAAGTAATCTTTCCTTTCTCAAAACGGCGATAGACCACGGTAATAACACAGCGGTATTTTCTATATATAAAGATGAGGAAGAGAACAATATATGGTTCTGCGGGTCTGACGGAATTGTAAGTTACAATAATGCATACTCCCCGCTAAACAGGAAATCCGGAAAACAATACAGCGCGCTGATCCGTAAAATAACCGCCAATCAGGATACGGTATTATATTCCGGCGGAGCA
>CAYYJL010000128.1:0-7384 GCA_964472245.1 uncultured Ignavibacteriaceae bacterium
TTCAGCGTATTACTCAAATCCTTAGCACTTTTAATCTTATACCCTTCCCCCTTATAAAACATCTCCAGTGATTCCGCCGAAACAATTTCCATTCCGTTTGCAGCAAAAACACTGCGCAAGAAAGCCGGTATATCCCCTTTCAGGGAAGTCATCTCACCAATGGCAAACACTCCGTCGGGCGCAAGAACCCGGTAAACATCTTTTAAAATTTTTCTCCGTTCGTTTATGGACACCGTCCCCTGTGCATATACGATCTCAAAGGAACCCTCCGCTGCGTCTATACTGGTATATGAGGAATACTTAACCTTCGTCTTTTCCTTATCCGTCAGATTCATCCGTGTTTGTATCAGCAGCTGTTCATCTTCAGTTATAATCAGTACTGATTCACTGCCTTCTTCAATAAATTTAGCTGCAATTTTTTCAGCACCAGTTCCTAAAATCAATACCTTTTTACCTGCTACCGGTATATTGCGCAGCAGAAAATTAAATTGTTCCTCTCCACCAGGGAGCAGGGTACCAGAATATTCACCCGGCATAAAAACAGTTATTCCTTTTAATGTTTATCCTAAATGAGTAATTTTGTTATCAAAGTTTATAAACGAAATACATATTCTACAAAAAAGAGTTATATAATTCAAGGATTTCTTATGCGGCATTGCACGGGAACCCCGCAGCTTTTTGCCACCCTTTTTCTTCTGTTCCTGACGGTTTCCGGCTACGCTGCACCCTTCCAAAACGCTGCCAGCTTGATTTTTCCGCAGGAAATGCCGCAGATAACCGCCCCGCAGGACTCCCTGAAACCCAATGCTGATTCAGTCGCCGTAAAAACGGATTCCCTGCCCCCGGTACCGCCTCCGTTTCCTGTGATTTTCCGGACTCCGCTGTACAGCAGCTCAGAATTTATCACGTACGGGCAAATTGATAAGAGCAATATATTATCTTTTGCTGAAATTCCTGCGCTTTATCCGCTCTCCTTTTCACTAAGTTTTGGCAGCCCCGTCTACCGGGAACATATATCCCTCTACGGCTCCTACCCGGGAGAAAACGGCTATCTGAGCAACGGTATAGAAATGAACAACAACACTTTTTCCGGTTATGATCAGGAAATTCTCCTGACGGAAGAAATTGACTCCGTTGAAATTATTCCCGCTCCCCGATCTTTTCTCTATACCATAAACAACTCGCTCGCTGCGTTTAACATCATCCGGAAGGAAAGAATCTCTCCGCTTTCCCAGACGAAGATAAAATATTATGAAGGACCATTCGGCAGGGCAATGCTGGATGCCCGTTATAACCGGCTCATATACAGCCGCATCAATATTACCGTTGATATTATGAACCGTAAAACCGATGACCGTTTCAGCAACAGTTCCGGCAGTACATGGTCCGGCAGGGCAGGGGCGGATTATTACTTTTCTGAGAATTTTAACGCCGGGATATCGTATCTCAAAACAAAAACGGATGTCAACCATTACGGCGGGGTAAATGTAGACACCGTATATGCAATATCATCATCACCGGAAGAAGTTATATACGATGAACTTAACGCTCCCGTGCAAGATGAATATCTTTATGATAAAGTCAGTGCTGATGAAATTACTCTTTCAATGACAGCTAAACAGGCAGGCATCCTGACCCACCGTCTAGCATATTCATCACGTTCTTACCTGCGTGAATACCGCGATGATTTTAATGCCAATGCACCCTTTTTATATATGGACCATCAGGAAAAAAGAAATTCACTTTCCCTCCAAAGCAGCGCAGACCTCAGCCCTGTTTCCGTGGATATCGCTTACCGTTACGAAGACCGGAAAAGTAGTCTGCCGTTGTACTTTGACCCATTTGGCGCAGCATTCGTACAACATGCAATTCTGCCTAATGAAACAATTCACCTTTTGCAGATGCAGGCAGGTATTACCATTGCAGGTGCCACGGCAGGTGTCTTTTATAAATCAGCACTGGGCGAATCACCGGATTATTCCGGCTATGGTGCAGATGTTTCATTCCGTTTCGGTAATATGGAACTCTATGCCGGTTACGCCGATTTCCGCAGATTCTATAATTACGCACCCGGAAACTTTTCGTCAGGCAGCCAGACCGTAACACAGGTTCGTGCAGCATACAAAGGAGAAACGGGACATGTTGCACTGCATGGATTTTATTCCACAAACACCTGGGATGGTGCAACCGTCATACCTTTGACCGCAGAAAACGGCTACCGCAACCCGTTTGCCCGCACGTATCTGTCCGGCTCCCTTTCCGGTGCATTGCAGACAGGATATATACTGACAGAACTGAGTGCGGCCCATATAAACAGCCGTGACCGCGCCGGTGCTTTACTTGCACCTTCTGTTTCCGCATCAGCAGGCATCTATTATACAAATGTGCATTTTGATTCTTCGCTGGTAATTAAATCAGGATTTACGGGTAAATACCGCGGCTCTTACGTTAATACCGGTATCTCATTTATTGCTAACCGGATATATACAGTCCCGGGAACCACTCCATCTTTGTTTGCCCTGGATTTCTTCACCTCCGGCAGAATTGCAGACCGGGCCACCGTGTTTTTTCTTTGGGAAAATATTACCGGTGCACGCTATTACACCATTTACCTCTACCCCATGCCATCACGCAGTATCACATTCGGCATCAACTGGGAAATGTATAATTGAAAACCAAAACGGAATATCTCTGGTTTTCCGTTTTTGCTCTTCTATCGCTTTTATTATATATCCATGCGGGATATATGCTCAGGGGACAGGAGGAAAACGGACTCTATATTAATCTTTATTTCATGGCTCATATTCCGTTTCTTGCAGCCATACTTTTTTTTCGGAAACATAATACTGATTTTTCCAAACTGATTATTATAACCGGGCTACTCTTCCGTGCCGCTCTGCTGCTCACCGAGCCGGTTACTTCAGACGACCACTACCGCTACTTATGGGAAGGGAAAATGATACTGGCGGGGGAAAACCCGTATCAGATTCCACCAAACGACCCGCGGCTTCAGCACCTTGAAGAGAGTACTCTCCCCAAACTTGTTGCATTCCCTTCCTACACTACCATATATCCTCCTCTGGCACAGCTTGTCTTTGCAGGTGGTTATGCAATTTCGGGCGATTCCACATTTGGCATTAAGCTGATGCTTCTCCTTGTTGAATTCGGCTCACTGCTTTTACTGCTTGCTTTACTGAGCCATTACAAACTTTCACCAAACTATATACTGCTCTATGCCTGGCTGCCGCTGATTCCGTTCGAGTTTTTTGTAAACACACATATAGATGCCTTTGCTGTTTTCTTTCTCCTTCTGTTTATCATGCTGCTTGTAAAGGAAAAACATGCAGTACTGACTGGAATTGCCGCAGGTGCCGCCTGTGCCCTGAAACCGTATGCAGTATTTGCATTTCCCCTCATTCTGCGCAAACGCGGCATAAAGCAGACTGTTATCATCGGTTTGACTGCAGCCGCGGTTGCCCTTGTTGTATATATACCGTTCCTGAATGCGGAACGGAGTGTGTTTGATTCCTTTTCAAAATACATGGGCAAGTGGCACTTTAACGCCTCGGTATATTTTATTTTTAAAGAGTGGTTTGGTGCTTCCCTTGCGCGCAGCTTCGTATTGATATCGTTAGCTGTGTCACTTATTATCATCGCTTTTCGCTATACAAATTTCAAACGGGCACTGGTATTCAGCTTTATCCTGGCAATTGCATTCGGTCCCACCAATTACCCATGGTACATGATATGGCTGGCGGCAGTATCGGTATTGTATCCGCTTGGTGGCGTTTATTGGCTTTTTTATGCGGTTAATTTCACAAACTTTACGCCGCTTGGCAAAGTGTGGATTGAGTACAACTGGGCAATATTTGCAGAATATTCCGTATTTTACGCACTACTCTTTTATGGGTTCGTTGTTAAGCGAGATATTATACTGAAATTTAAAGAGAAGGATGCAGCCGGATGAAACTTGCAATTGGTGCAGACCACGCGGGCTTTGAACTGAAAGAACAATTGCGCGAATATCTTTCCGCAAAAGGCATAGAAGTGCTGGATAAAGGTAATTTTGTTTACGAAAAATCCGATGATTATCCAGATTTTGCCAAAGCAGTCTGCAACAGTGTCCTTTCCGGCGAAGCAGAACGCGGCATTGTCATCTGCGGAAGCGGTGTGGGTGCCTGCATGACCGCCAATAAGTTTAAGGGAATTCGTTCCTGCCTTTGCCATGATACGTATTCAGCAAAACAGGGCGTTGAACATGATGCCATGAATGTCCTCTGCCTCGGTGCAAGGATTGTAGGCGTTGCGCTTGCAAAAGAACTGGCGGATGCTTTTCTTTCTGTTGAGTTCAGCAATGAGGAACGGCATGTCAGAAGATTAAACAAATTAAAAGATCTGGAAAACCGGGGGGAATAGTCTTCTCGTCTGAGGCCGCTTCTGTTTTGCATCCGTTATGTTTAACTCTCCTTAAACCATTATTTTTTTATAACTCTGCCGGCTTCCATGCGTCAAATGGAAAGCCCAAATAATTCCGGAGAATCATGATTAATTCCTTAGTTAAATTTTTATGCCTGGCATTTTTTGCCCTCTCCCCCTTGTTTGCACAAAGTTCTGTGGACAAAGCATGGAAAGCATTTTCAGAAAATGACCGTTCTGCCGCACTCGGGCATCTTGAGTCGGCTGTCGCTGCGGACAGCACTAATCTCCGCGCTCTGCTCACGCTGACTTTATATTATTCATCGCAGATGAATGACGAAAAAAGCCGCGAATATTTCTTCCGTTTCCTGCGTCATTCAAAAAATGCATATCCGTATATATACGCACAGTGGCTGCAGCAGGCAATTTACCAGGGAGCCAAATCAACCCCGGCAGTGAGGGATATGTATCAGAGTGTTATAGATAACCCGGATGTTCAGGGGCTGCTTCGTGTTATGGCAAACGGACAAATGGGCGACTATTACCAAAGCATTAAGGAATTCAGCAAAGCTGCGGAATATTATAAAGCTGTGAATTCATTGGACGACTGGACCGTCACAGGCCCGTTTGACAATATATCTGCCTCCGGATTTGACAAAGTTTTTCCGCCGGAAACTGAGTACGACCCGAAGAAATCGTACAGCGGTATTAACGGCATCCCCGTCAGCTGGTTTAAGATTAAGGAAGTACGCTCTGACCGCTGGGTGGATTTTACCCGGTACTTCAGCCACGGCGGTGCGGTATATTATGCTAACTCCTTTGTGTATTCCGATAAAGAGCAGAAAGTACAAATCAGAATCGGCACCTCCGGTTCACTCCGTTTTTTCCTGAACGATCAGCTGGTCATTGATGTCTTTGATGAAAACAATAACGATGCTGATACATATATATCTGAAACCACCCTGCAAAAAGGATGGAACCGCCTTCTGGTTAAGTGCGGTTTTTCCGAAATTGACCGGTGTAATTTTCTTTTCCGCATTACCACTGCCGGCGGAGAACCGGTTGAGGGCTTAAAATATTCTACTGATAAACAAAAATATACGGCTCAAAAAAATGTACCCTTCAAGAAAGTTACTCCGTTTGCTATTGACTATCTGAAGGAGCAAATCGAAAAGAATCCGGATCATTACGAAAACTACTTCTTCCTTGCCAATGCATATCTGCGTAATGATATGGGTTATGAAGCTGAACTTACTTTGCGCCCTCTGATAACAAAGTTAAACTACTGCTCGTTCCTCCGTCATAAGTTAATAGAAGTGTTTGCACGCAGCAGAAAGTCAGATGAACTGGAAACCGAGTTTGAAACTCTTTCCCGTACTGATAAAAACTACCCGGAAGTGCTGATGTATATGATTAATGAATCATTCAACAACGGTGATCTGGACCTGGTTGAGCAGCAGCTGGCTGAATTGAAAAAAACAGCCGGGCATCTGAAGGAATATTATGAATTGCAGATTAAATACTTCTCTGAAAAAGGTCAGAATGAAAAAGTATATGAACTGGTTCTGAATGCCGCTCAAATGTTTCCTGACTACTTTTCGTTCCGTTATTATCAGGCACTGTTCAGCATAAACCGCACACAGAAGTACACAGAAGCTGCTGAAATTATGGAAGACCTCTGCAAAAGAAGTTACGATGTTTCTGCAATGCAGATGTTAGCCAACTACTACCTGCAGGCAGGCAATAAAGAGATGTGGGAAAAGACCCTGCTCGAATATGTGAACAACGCCAAAGCAACACCGGGCATCTTGCTGGAAATGGGTAAAAAATTCTTTGACATGAGGGAATACAACAAAGCCCTGGAAGTCCTGACTGCTGCGCTTGAACTTGCCCCTCATGCAAGTGCCTTCCTGGAAAAAGCAGCGGATTGCTACAACGAACTTGGTGATAAATCCAAAGCGACAGAATATTATGCAGCAGCATTAAAATATGAACCAAGTAATTATTCCGTGCGTGAAAAAATCCGCAACCTGGAGGGCAAAACCCCTCTGCTCACATTGTTTCCCTCGGTGGATTACAAGGAACAGATAATAACGCCGGAAACTCCTGAAGGTACTGACGGATATATACTCTTAAATGATCAGAAAAGAATTGTCTATAAATCCGGTGCATCCGAAGTTGCAAGGGAGATGCTCATCCGTACGGTTACTAAAAAAGGGATAGACCTCATTAAAGAGTACTCCATCCCCTATAATCCTTACACGGAAGTCCTGACCATAGAAAAAGCTGTGACCATTAAAAAGGATAATTCCGAAATTAAAGCTGATGTTGACCGGAACTACATCGTCTTTAAATCACTTGAGCAGGGGGATCATGTATATATGAAATGGAAAGTAAAAAACTATTATTCCGGCAAGCTCTCAGATCAGTTTTGGGATGAATTTGGTTTTGAATCCGCATTCCCCTCCAAACTGACGCGGTATCAGCTGCTTGCAGAGGATAATTTTTCCTTTAAGCACAAAACACAGTTTATGGAAGATAAACCGGTCATTAAAAAAGTAGACGGATTTACGCTCTATGAGTGGTCGCTGACCGATGTTCCCGCGATTAAATCAGAACCGGGCATGCCGATGATTACCGACGTAGCAAAAAGATTGTTTATCTCCTCCCTGCCGGGTTGGAGCTTTTTGGTTGACTGGTACAAAGACCTGACCCGAAACAAAACCAGAATCACCTTTGAAATTGAAGATGCTGTAAAGGAGATAATCCCCGACCCCGCGGCAATTTCCGATGAGGAAAAAATTGAGCGTGTATATAATTATATTACGGAAAACATCCGCTACAGCAGTGTGGCATTCAGACAGTCAGGGCTTATCCCGCAGGAAGCACGCGACGTACTGGTTACCCGCATCGGCGACTGTAAAGATGTTGCCACACTCTTTATCACCATGATGAAGGTGCTTGGTAT
>CAYYJL010000129.1:0-7380 GCA_964472245.1 uncultured Ignavibacteriaceae bacterium
CGAACAACGGCCTTAACTGGAGCCCCATTGTAAACGGAACTGAGAGTGATGGATTCTACCTTTGGAATCCGCCTTCCAATGTTTCCTCTACAAATTGCAAAATCCGTATATATGATGCTGTGGATAGTCTGCCATCAGATGAAAGCAATACAACTTTTACCATACTGCCCGCGCCGACCGTTCAAGTGCTCTCACCTAACGGGGGAGAAGTGTACTATTCCGGAACGACAAGGACAATAACCTGGCAGAGTTCGTCACTTGAAAAAGTAAAATTGGAATTTACTACCAACAACGGATCTAGCTGGCAGATCATATCCGACAGCACGGAAAGTGACGGAGCTTTTGACTGGAGTGTACCGGTTCTTGCTTCCTCACTCTGCAAAGTAAGAGTTAGCGGAATTATTAACGGAACCCCATCTGATGTTTCCGATGCAGTGTTCTCAATCACCAACGTGCAGCCGCAAAGCATTACGGTAACATCACCAAACGGCGGTGAAAGCTTTACCGCAGGTGTTCCGCAGCGATTAACCTGGCTGAGTGCGGGGATTGATTCTGCAAAAATAGAATATACCACGAATAACGGAGTATCCTGGACAACTATTATTAACAGCACCCCGAGTACAGGATCGTATATATGGACGACTGTTCCATCCGTTAATTCCGCCAATTGCAAAATCCGTATAAGCGACGCATTGGATAACACACCAACGGATGAAAGCAATAATGTTTTCTCCATTGTAGTACAGCCGCAGCTGCTTATTTCCTCACCAAACGGAGGGGAGAGCATATTAGCGGGCTCCGCATATACGATACAGTGGACTACACTGCAAGGCAAACAGACTGAATCAGTTACCTCTGTTAAAATTGAGTTTTCTTCAGATGCGGGATTAAGTTGGACTGTACTATCAACCTCGGCACCAAACACAGGCAGTTACAACTGGAATCCTGTACCAAACATTTCTTCTGCTTTGTGCAGAGTGCGTATCAGCGAAGCGGTAACGGGGTCTCCATCGGATATATCCGACAGTAATTTTACTGTATATAACGTGTCGCTGCAGACCATTACCGTAACCTCACCAAACGGCGGGGAGGTTATTCAACCGGGCGGTACGTTTAACCTGACCTGGAACAGTTCCGGCATAGCTACCGTAAATATCGAATTAACAACAAACAACGGCTTAAACTGGAGCACGGTTGTTAATGGTACGGAAAGTGACGGATTCTACTTGTGGACTCCGCCTTCAAATGTATCTTCAACCAATTGTAAAATCCGTATATATGACGCAGTTGACAGTCTCCCTTCGGATGAAAGTAATTCAACTTTTACCATTCTGCCTACTCCGACCGTACAGGTACTCTCTCCAAACGGCGGAGAGCAGCTGATAGCCGGGGCACAGCATACCATTACCTGGCTTTCACAGAATATTTCTGCTGTTAAACTGGAGTTCACCACCAATAACGGTGCAGGATGGGTTTCAATAGCTGACAGTACAGAAAGTGACGGACAGTTTATCTGGACTGTTCCTGCAATTACATCATCACTGTGTAAAATACGGGTCAGCAACCAGCAGACCGGTTCGCCGCAGGATATATCCGATAATGTATTCTCCATTACCACAGTTACACCGCAAAGCATAACTGTAACTCTGCCGAACGGAGGCGAATCCATCCCGTCCGGTTCATCACAGGTTATCACCTGGACCAGCAGCGGTATAGATTCTGTAAAAATTGAATTCACTACCAATAACGGCGTCAGCTGGTCAACGGTAGTTAATAAAACCGAAAGCGACGGATTTTATTTGTGGAATCCCGTACCTGCAACCTCATCAACAAATTGCAAAATCAGGATATCTGATGCAAATGACGGTATACCATTTGATGAAAGCAATGGCGTATTTACCATTGCACCCGAGCCGGCAATATCAGTAATTGCACCAAACGGCGGAGAGCGCTGGACTTTTGGTACTTCGCAGGATGTACGCTGGCATGCAACTAATCTGGCAAATGTAAAGATTGAGTTCAGCACCAACAGCGGTTTCTCCTGGGTTACCATTGTGGACAGCACTCCTTCAACAGGAAGCTACTCATGGACTATACCGAATATCAACTCTTCACTCTGCAAAATCCGCGTGAGTGACCCGGTTGACGGAGTTCCGTTTGATATATCCGATAGTAATTTTACATTAACTAATCAGATTCAGCAATCATTAACTGTTACATCACCAAACGGCGGTGAAAACTTTGAGGCAACATCGGCACACAGCATAACCTGGACTTCTTCAGCGATAAATAAAGTGAAGATAGAATTCAGCACCAATAACGGTTTAAGCTGGTCTACAGTAACCGACAGCACGGAAAGTGACGGACAGTATGAGTGGAATCCGATTCCTTCAGTTTCTTCAACATTGTGTAAGGTAAGAATCAGCGATGCAGCTGACGGATCCCCTGTTGATGAAAGTAATAACACGTTTACTATTTCACCAAATAAGTTCATCACAGTATTGTATCCCGATGGCGGCGAAAATCTGACTGCCGGAACAGTATATAATATATTGTGGTCTTCACAAGGTGTTACCAATGTATCAATAGAATACAGAATCGGCAACACCGGTAGTTACGAGTCCATCATCTCCAGCACACCGAGTGACGGAAGTTATGAATGGAGCCCGACCGTGCCGGCCGCATTCTATAAGCTGCGAATTAAAAATGCGGATGATGCTACTCCGCTTGATGAATCAAATGGAACCTTCACCGTGCTTGCTGAACCATCAGTAACATTGTTGACCCCGGACGGAGGACAATCCCTGCAGGCAGGTACCAGCTATGATATTACCTGGGTATCTACGGGATTAAGTGCTGTTAAATTAGAGCTGACTACCAATAACGGCGCTTCCTGGAGTACGATTGTTGATAGTACAGAGAGTGATGGTTCTTATACATGGGTCGTTAACAACGTTAATTCCAATCTGTGTAAGATACGAATCAGCGATCAGGCGGACGGATTGCCGGCATCTTCCTCTACCAATGTATTCCGTATATATAATGCCGTGCCTAAGACACTGACCGTAACTGCACCAAACGGCGGCGAGGTCCTTTCCGCAGGCGAGCAGACAAACATCACCTGGGTGAGCAGCGGTATAGATTCCGTTAAAATAGAGTATTCAACCAATAACGGACAAACCTGGACTACCCTGGCTGGTTCAGTTGCTGCATCGGGATTCTATCTGTGGAATCCGCTGCCGAGTACTGCCTCAACAAACTATCTGGTAAAAATAAGCGAATCCTCAACAGGATTCCCGTTTGATGTGAGTGATGGAGTGTTTACCATTAATCCGGAACCGGTTCTGAGTGTATTAACTCCTAACGGCGGTGAAAGCTGGCTTGCAGGTTCTCAGCAGCAGATCCGCTGGCTCTCTCAAAATGTAGCCAACGTTGATATTGATTTCTCCTCAAATAACGGTGCAACCTGGTCTTCCGTAGTAACGGGGCTGGCAAGCACAGGCACGTATACATGGGCAAATGTGCCGAGTGTAAATTCAGATCAGTGCCGTATCAGGGTAAAAGATGCCGCGGACGGCTCACCCAATGATATATCGGATTCCACTTTTGCCATTGTGCAGACTCCGTATATACGGGTTATCTTCCCTAATGGCGGCGGACAGAGTGTTACCTCAGATACAACCATTATCTGGACATCCGTCGGCGTAACCAATGTTGATCTGGAACTTACGCTTGACAACGCAGCCACTGCATGGACGACCATTGCGGCTAATATACCATCCACCGGTGCATACCGCTGGACCTTGATACCGCAATTCTCCTCACTGGCAAGAATAAGGGTAACTGCTGTCGGCGATACAACTATCCGTGATATGAGTGATGGTACTTTTAATGTTGGATTTGTTCCGCCGGGGCTTACTATAAGGAAGAGCATCGGTGCAGCATTGCAAATCGGTAAACCGCTCACGGTTCCTTATACCAGTGATACCGAAAGAGAAGTAACATTAGAGTACTCCCTTGATGAAGGAAATACCTGGCTTACCGGAGCGGCAAACGTGCAGTCAATGAAAGGTGATAACACCGGTCTGATTCCGTGGAAGAAGGAGTTTGAAGGAAGAATGATATATATCAGAATCCGCAGTCTGGATTCTGATGTGCAATCCATTCCGGTTCTGATATCATTGGAATAAAATGAGGGGCTTTCCGCCCTTCATTTTATTCAGATTAATGGGTTACGATACGGCTTTTAAAGAAGCGTAAACGGTCTGCAACCAGGAAAAGCAATACTAATATCATTGATATAATGATTCCTGAGGCAGTGGTCTGGTTGAAATACGCCGATGTAGTCTGCACAGTGGTAGAAGCAATCTTATCTACGATGCCGGAATATGATTCTAAGCTGAACAGTGACTTACCCGGAATATTTTTTGCTCCCATTGCCATACCCACCATCAGCCCGATGGTGCTGCCTATAAGCGTAAGGAATATTCCAAGAACAAGATTAAACGTTTTTTGCAGTTCTGCCTGCCGGCGGCTGTGTGCATATACGGTGTGCATTACTTTCAGGTTAAAATTTTCCGATGGTTCCGGTGAGGGGATATCTGTAATTCTCAGAGCGAGCATATCGGATTTCCTCAATATATCATCACATTCCCTGCAGCGGCCGCGGTGGGCAAATATATACCGGGTTTCCTCATCGGATAAAGATTTATTTTCGTACTTTTCCAACAATTCATCGTTTATGTGATTCATAACAATTCCTTATGGAGATTATTTTTTTCTAAATAGTTTTTAAGTGCCTTCCTTGCGCGGAAGAGCAGTACTTTTACATTTGCTACGGACTGACCGGTAATGGAGGAAATTTCCTCACAACTGCAGTCATTAATATAAAAAAGATTTATCACACTGCTGTACGCTGCCGGCAGCCGGTTAATTGCGTCATCAAGAATTTTACTGATATCGGTATTTTCAGGATGAAGCTCCCCCCCTTCAATATCAAAATCCTCATCAACGCTTATCATTTCCCGCTCAATCTTTAATCCTTTCCGTTTCACCCGGTTCATGGCACTATTATACACAATCCTGTAAAACCAGGTGGAAAAGCGGGATTCATTACGGAAACGTGATAAACCGGTGTATGCTTTCATGAAAGAATCCTGCAATACTTCTTCGGCATCCATGCGGTTGCGGAGTATCCTGTTCAGCATGGAAAATGCCTTCTGCTTGTAACGGTTTATCAGCAGGTTAAAATCTGCCGTATTTCCGTTCAGCACGGATTGGATTATTTCCTGATCAGTCAGTGTGTTCATACTGCTTTGGACAATTAAAATATCTTTCCGGTTACAGTTTAATATTTTTTTCTGATACCGGAATAATAGAGAGGAAAATGGAAATAGTAACAAAAATAGCCGGCTTTTCCACCAAAGGGAGCTGCGATATTACGGATATCACCCCAGTGCTTCAGGAATTCCTGGCAGAAACCGGGCTGAAAAACGGACAAATTCATTGTTTTGTAAAGGGCTCAACTGCTGCAATCACATCAATTGAATATGAACCGGGTTTGCTTAGGGATATTCCGGAATTTTGGGATTCCATCATTCCCCAGAACCGGAGCTATCATCACGATAATACCTGGCATGACGGAAACGGGCACAGCCACCTACGTGCTGCGGTGCAAGGGGCGGGGTTTACGGTGCCGGTGCATAATGGGGATCTGTTTTTGGGAACCTGGCAGCAGGTGGTGTTAATAGATTTTGATAACCGTCCCCGCAAAAGGGAGGTGCTGATTCAGGCGATGGGGGAAAGGTGAAAACCTGAGTATTGTTTCAAAACGATTTTTGGGGTAAATTATACTGTTGCAGGTAACTTTTATCCGTGCCGGCAATTGAATATGTTTTGTTAAATATGAAGGTCTTTTTTTGATGAAAAAACTACTCCTGCTGCTTATCCTTGTACCTTTTTCAGTTTTCCCCCAGATTACCTGGGTTCCGTTTTTCCCCCAGGCAACCGATTCCATAACCGTAACCTTTAACGCCACACAGGGTAATGCCGGGCTGGCAGGGTACACCGGTGATGTGTATGCACATACAGGCGTTATCACTACGGCAAGCACATCCGGCAGTGACTGGAAATATGTAAAGACCGGGTGGGGGGTAAATACACCTGAAACCAAACTGACCAGAATTGGTACAGATTTATACGAATTTAAAATTAAACCCTCTGTGCGCTCCTATTACGGCGTGCCGGCAAATGAAACTATTCTGAAAGTTGCTTTTGTATTCAGAAATTCAACCGGCTCACTCACGGGTAAAACTGCTGACGGCGGGGATATTTTCCTTGATATGGCAACGGGTGCAATTAACGTCTCAATAACCGTCCCCTCTGCCAACCCGACCATTGTTTTGCAGAATGCACAGGTCAGCATACAGGCCATTGCAAACGGGTCAACCAATCTGGCATTATATATAGATAACGTTCTGGTTACGCAGTCTGCAACCACTTCCTTAAATTATAACTATACAGCTGCCAGTGCTGGCAAAAAATGGATTAAAGCTGTTGCAACCTCCGGCGGCGGGGGAAGTGCTGCTGATTCTCTGTATATCATCGTCCGGCCTCCGGTTACCGTGCAGGATGTTCCGGCAGGAGTTAAAGACGGTATTACCTATACTTCCC
Source organism: uncultured Ignavibacteriaceae bacterium (assembly GCA_964472245.1). Taxonomy (GTDB): domain Bacteria; phylum Bacteroidota; class Ignavibacteria; order Ignavibacteriales; family Ignavibacteriaceae; genus H2-BAC3. Next base: position 6,673 of record CAYYJL010000129.1, read on the forward strand.
CCACCACAGCAACACTGTCTATTTATGCTCCTTTAAAAGAGTATATATATGTTGTGGGTGATTTCACCAACTGGCAGGTGGACCCGAATCTGTATATGAAAAAATCCAGCGATGGTACAAGATTCTGGACACAGCTTTCCGGTCTTTCTCCCGGAACGGAATATGCATTCCAGTATTTTATTGACGGCAGCATGTATGTAGCTGACCCCTATGCAGATAAAATTCTTGATCCGTGGAATGATCAGTATATAAACAGCATCCGCTATCCGAATCTGAAAGCATACCCAAGCGGAAAGGCGACCAATATCGTGAGCGTGCTGCAGACAGCGCAGTCTGCTTATCAATGGGTTAACTCCAGTTTCACCAGACCTGCAAAAGCAGACCTGGTTATATATGAAACCCTGATACGTGATTTTACAACCGCACAGACTTATCAATCTATCATTGATACACTTTCTTATTTCAAAAATCTTGGTATCAATGCCATTCAGCTTATGCCGGTGATGGAGTTTGAAGGAAACAACAGCTGGGGATATAACCCTATGTTTATGTTTGCTCCGGATAAATACTACGGACCAAAAAATAAATTAAAGGAGCTTGTTGATAAAGCACACGGCATGGGGATAGCAGTTATATTCGATATTGTTCTCAATCATCAGTTCGGGCTTTCCCCATTGGTGAGGATGTGGTGGGATGCAGCCAATAACC
>CAYYJL010000130.1:0-7370 GCA_964472245.1 uncultured Ignavibacteriaceae bacterium
AGTGTAACATGACCTGCAGCAAGAGTGCCTGTTCCGGTATTACGGATTGCGGGATACATAGTGATATTTTCACCCGGATCAATGTATGGTTCAGATGCAGTGTATCCCTGCAGTTTCAGATATCCCCCCGCTATGAATGCCTGAAAGATGTTTGGTTTAATATTTGCCTGCGCAAGAGGAATAATGCGGTTTTGAGCGGGCCAGAAATTATCAGATGAAGTACCGACTTCAAATACATAGCCGAAAATTTTTTGCTTTGCATTTTGCTCGCCGTACATCCAGTCCCGTGCAGTTCCGTTGGAGTTGTAGCCGAGAGTCTGAAAGCTGGTTCCGTATGTATAAAGATTAAAACCTGCCATGTGAGATGCGTATTCAGAGTAGCGTACAGAATCGGGAGTCTGCTGATTTATATATCCCCATGGATATATAATGGAATTATTATAGGCGTGATAATTAATATACGTACCGAACTTTTTCTGAATGGAAAAATCACGGATCACCTGTGTTTCCGGTTCGGAGAAGCCGGCTGAGCCGCGGTAGGTTTCCGATGAAGGATCATTGCTGGAGCCGATGTTATCGTATCCCCACTTGTATCCGTAGTTGCGGTTCAGGTCAACACCATAGACTGTATTGCCAATCATCCTTCTGTTCTTACGGAACATACCTCCGCCGTTGGGAGCGGTCTGCCGGTTATATTCGTATCCATCGGGATTAACAACGGGAACAAAATACATTTCGCGGTTATTCACCAGATAGCGGACTTCCTGATTATTGGGATAATTTTCCAGCAGATAATACATGAAGTATGTAACCGTGGCCATTGCCTGCGGTTCACGGGCATGAATAAGTGCATCGTATAAAACCTTTGGTTCCGGCTCATCAACATCAGGGTTGTCAGAAATTTTAACTGCCCATATCTGCCTGTTTTCTAATGAGGTGCCGATAGAAAATTTCTGGCTGATAAGGTTAGGAAACTGTGCCCGCATGGAATCAAGTTTTGCAATTACTTCTGCGTAAGTATAGTAGCCGCCCATGCTGCCGAAATCGAATCCTGTTACTCCAAATTGTTCACGGCTTTGATGCAGCTGGTCAGTTTTTTCAGCTGCTGACATTGCGGGGCGTGACTGATAATGGGCAAGCCAATCATCAATTAATACGGTTGCCGTGAATCCGTTTGTTGAAAGAAGTTCTAACTCGCGATCACTCACAAATAGCTCAAGGGTACCGGTGCTTTTATCAAACCTTGCATGTTCCACATCAAAGCCGAGCGCGGCAATTTTTGCAACAGCATCGGGTCCCGAAAGCGGCAGGGAAACGAGTTTGTGATTTTGCGAAAAAAGAACAGAACAAAACAGAAGCGGAAGAAGTAACCTGAACATAACTACTCAAATTAATAATGTGGAAAATACAGAATAATCCGTTAGGAGGGAATAATCTCAGGAACAGAATTTTGAGGAACCGGTGTCTGTAACCAGCAGGAATCAGCCAGAATGCGGAAAAAGGGGCATAATATCTTTCCGCCCTCCAAAAAAATGCGTAATTTTGTGCAGGAGACTAAGCTTTAGTCTGTATCCAATTGAGCTGTTATAAAAAGGAGATAACTATGTCAGAAGAAGAGAAAGCACTGGTAGTAAAAGAGATAAAAATACTAACCGTTGTTCATCTGGCAATGATGGCGGGTATTTTAATATTTTCTATGGGTGTGACCGGGATGAATTTTACGGGAGTAACGAGCCCCACCTTGATTCCCGCAGATCCGATTTTCAGGATTTTGGTGCCGGCGGTGGGGCTGATGAGCTTTGTAATGGCAGGCATATTATACAGAAAGCTGGTACAGGGGATACCCCGTGAAATAAATCTTGCCAAAAAACTGCTCAGATACAAAAACTATAACATTATTCAGTTTGCAATTATTGAGGGAGGAGCTTTTTTTGCCATCATCATTTATCTGCTGACGAATGATATTTTATCATTTATGGTTGCGGGCATTTTACTTATCGGTCTGTTTTTGGTGAGACCAAGTTATGAAAAATGCAGGGCGGATTTGGGATTATAATATGAAACCGGTTATATGTATATATGTCCTGCTTGTTTTTTGTGCGGTTCTGGTCAATGCGCAGACTGCACTTGATGAGGTAGTGCCTGTTAAGGAACTGATACCTGATATTCAACAGGATATAAGGTATGCCACCATTAACAATTTCACTTCGCAGAAACTTTATACCACGGGAGAAGCATATCTTTCCATCGGCGCAATACAACAGCTGAAGATGGTGCATGACAGTCTGAAAAAAATTACATCGTACAACGGTATTTCGTATCCGCAGGGATTAGGCATTAAAATATACGATGCATACCGTCCACGTTCCGTACAGTATCTGATGTTTGAGATATTTCCCAATCCAATATACGTGGCAGACCCGGCAACGGGTTCTATCCATAACCGCGGCGGAGCTGTGGATGTATCTTTGGTGGATATGGCAACAGGGGCTGAACTTGCCATGCCAACTGAGTTTGATCATTTTGGCCCCGAAGCAGATCACGGGTATAACAACTTGCCGGCAAATGTGATTGCCAACCGGCTGCTGCTGAGGTCTCTGATGGTGGATGTGGGGGGCTTTAATATATACATGGCGGAATGGTGGCATTACACATATCCGCCCTCCTCAGGTTACCCATTATTAGATTTTCAAATGCGATGAAGAAATTCAGGTTACTTCCCATTTTACTGTTGATTGCCTGCGCGATGCATGCACAAAATGAAATACAAGTAAATACTGCGGCAGACAGCACACAGCGCCAGCCCGCTGTTGCAAGAGACGGAGCAGGCAACTATACTGTTGTGTGGAAATCAGAGGCAGGCGCCACTTTGCAAAACAGGAGTGATATATACCTGCAGCATTTTCTGAATAATGACACTAAGTCCGGCAGTGAAGTGCGAGTAAACACAACTCTTGATGGTGAGCAGGAAAAGCCCGTTATAGCAGTGAACAGTTCCGGCAGCGGGGTGGTTGCATGGGTTTCACTTACTGCGGGGAGCGGCGGTTATGATATATATGCGAGAAGACTCCAGAATGGAGTTCCGCAGGGGAATGAATTTTTAGTAAATACTTACACACAGAACACACAGAATAATCCATCAGCTGCCATAAATGCAAACGGGGAGTTTGTTGTTTGCTGGGACTCCTGGTATCAGGATGGCAGTGACCGGGGAGTTTATGCTCAAAGGTTTACAGCAGCAGGCATTAAAGCAGGGGACGAATTCCGCGTAAATGTTGAAACCGCATACAGCCAGGCAAGACCCGTAGTAAAATATTTCCCGAACGGGAATATGCTTTTCCTTTGGGAAAGTTATAAGCCCGCTCCGCCGAGTCCCGCGGGATACGATGTATATGGCAGGGTATTCAGTACAAACGGTATGGCAACGACGGGTGATTTTCTTGTTAATACAGTTACGGCAAACTCCCAATGGTTTGCTGATGCGGCTGTCTTTAGTGATAATAGTTTTGTTGCTGTATGGTGCAGCTGGGAGCAGGACGGCGATGACGGCGGTATATATTATCAACGATTTCTGCCGGATGGAACAAAGCTGGGGGGTGAGTTCAGGGTTAATAAGAGCACTGCATTTTACCAATGGCTGGCAAAAGTTGAGCCCCTTTCAGGTAATAAGTTTGCTGTTATCTGGTCAAGCTGGAAGCAGGATGGCAGCAGGGAAGGAATATATGCATCTTATTTTGATGAAAATGAAAACAGGTACACATTAGAAGAGAGAATTAATACAACCACGGAATCATTTCAGTGGGAACCAGACTTTGTTGTAACTCCAACAGGAGAGATGCTTGCTGTATGGAGCAGTTATAACCAGTTTGGCCCTGGGTATGATATTGCTGCCAGGAGAGTAAAACTGACAGAACCGGTGGGAGTGCTCAATCCGGCAGGATATATACATACCGCAGGCAGTTCAACGGCGGCGTTTTTGGTGCAGGCAGCTGATTCAACTGCTATGACCGGGCATACCTACGAAATCAGCTTTGATACGACTACAACAAGAGATTCCCTTTATGCTTCCATAAAAGATTTACAAACCACCCAGACCGTCATACAAAACTTTCCGCTGAACAGGGGTCCTAACATTACCTATACAACACCTGTATTTGACGGTATTGCAGTGGAGTTTAATCCGGTGTATAATTTACAGCTTGATACGGAAGGTTCCTACATTGTGAATAATTCCGGAAGTAATTTGATATACAGCTATTCCCTGCCGACAGCAGGTACACGGCTATTAGCTCCGGTGGATATTGTGCTGGTCTGGGGAACAACAGACACATTGCCGGACGGGAAATACGTGACTCCCGTTGATACAGCAACAGGGCTAAACGGATTGCGTGATATTATCATCCCCTTCAAGGCGTTTGTAAAAGGGACAAACACCAAAGTCTCATTACTGGTACGCGAGCCGGCTGCAAACAGAAATAAAAAGTGGGATGCAGGAGAAGATATTGTATTTATAACACCGCCGCCATATCAGCAGACCGCTTTTAACACACATGCACAGATTTTAAATACGAAACCGGTTTCATCGGTGGTACTCCCCTCGGTCGGCGATACACACTACGTATTGACGAAAAGACCCGTAACACCGCAGGATAAATTTCGTTTTACGGCGGCGGCATCTGCAGTAGTTACGGGAGGCGGGTTGAACCCTTATATGCCGGAGGATATACGATTATATCAGAATTTTCCCAATCCGTTTAATCCTTCGACCAGCATTCGTTTTTATTTACCGCGTGAACAGCGGGTGACACTTTCCGTATTCAGTATTACAGGGGAAAAGGTTGTTGATCTTGTGAAAGGCACTCTCTCTGCGGGGAATCATCAGGCGGAGTTTGTTCCAAAAGCATTTTCTTCGGGGGTTTACTTTTACCTTCTGCAGACTGAAAACAGGTCTTTTGCAGGTAAAATGGTATATATTAAATAGTAATCATTCACTTAATCCGGCTATGTTATGAAAAAGTTTTTTATATTAATCGTATTATTCAGTGCTGCACTTTTTGCGCAGGCGAATTTGCTGCAATCCGGCCCCATGGTGGGGTATTCAGAAATGCGGGAGGTTGGTTTGTGGGTGCAGACAAAACATTCTGCTGAGATATATATAGAATACCGCGTTCAGGGGAGCAAAGGTGCTTATAACAGGACAGATAAAGTTAAAACGGATAGATCCCGTCACTTTACAGCCGGACTTGTTGCAGATGAAGTAGAACCCGGCACAAAGTATGAATATGAATTGTTTATTAACGGCAAGAAAGTTACCCGCCCTTACCCGCTTACTTTTGTAACACAGAAACTGTGGCAATGGCGTGAGGATCCGCCCGTTGTTACTTTTGCCATTGCAAGCTGTATGTACCTGAATGAAACGCAATATGACCGCCCGGGCAAACCGTACGGTTCTGATTATGAAATTATTACTGCCCTTTACAATACCAAACCGGAGTTTATGGTTTGGATGGGGGATAATATATATCTGAGGGAGGTGGACTGGAACTCAAAAACCGGTATATATAAGAGATATACCCACATGCGTGCCCTGCCGGAACTTCAGCCCCTGCTGGGTTCTGTGCATCATTATGCAACATGGGATGACCACGATTTCGGCCCCAATAACAGTGACCGCAGTTTTACACATAAAGATAAAACCCTGCAGGCATTTAAGGATTTCTGGATGAACCCGACCTACGGTATTAACGGCAAGCCGGGCATCACCACCCGTTTTGAATGGGCTGACCTGGAGTTTTTTATGCTTGACAACCGGTATTACAGAAGTCCGAATGAAAGGGTAACCGGCGATAAGGAAATGTTCGGCAGAGAACAGATAGAGTGGCTTGTGGATGCATTAAAGAACAGCTGGGCACCGTTTAAAATTGTTGTTGCCGGAGGGCAGATACTTAATCCCGTTAAACAATGGGAGACATTCGCGCGTTTTGAGGAAGAACGAAAACTGCTTTTTGATTTGATAGCAAAAGAAAATATTCCCGGAGTAATATTTTTCAGCGGTGATATACACTCATCTGAAATAACGAGATTAGAGCGGGAGGGGACATACCCGTTGTATGAGTTCACCGTTTCATCGTTGACTGCCGGTGTTTCAAAACCAAAGCCGGAATACAATACGGCACGGTACGGCATTGATAATTTAGCAGAACATAATTTCGGATTGTTTAAGGTAACCGGACCGAGAAAAGACCGCGTTCTGGAAATGCAGCTGATTCTGAAGGATGGCAGCGTTGCAAGAACATTTACTTTAAAGGCAAGTGATCTGAAATAATGCATAAAAATGTTCTTTTAGTTCCGTTCCTTGTTTTACTTTCAGTATTATCACTATTTGCACAAAAGGAACAGCCCGTTGCAAAGGCGGGCAGTTCCGTTATTACTCTTGAGTATTTTGAAAACCGGTATAAACTTTCCCCGCAGCTGAGTGTTACCGGTCAGACAAAAGAGATAGACCGATATAACTTTTTATATACACTTATTGCAGAAAAGTTGTGGGCTGAGTATGCACGGGAAAAGGGATTAGATACATCAGCTCTCATGAAGCGCTCCTTTGAACCGCTGAAAAAGATGTATCTGCGCGATGCCCTTTTTAGAAAGGAAATTGCGGAGAAAGTAAAAATCACACCAGTGGAACTGCTGCAAACTTTTTCCAAGCTGCGGTTTACGCTGAATGTAAAATTCCTATTTACGGAAGACTCCACGGAGGCGTTGTCGTTTTATCTGCTTCTTAATTCAGGCACGCCGATAGACTCACTGCTGCAAGGGCGCACGGAGTATGAGTATCAGAAAGACGGCCTTGATATTGCATTTACCAAAAGCAATGATGCTGCTCTCGAAGAAAAGCTTTACGGACTTAAACAACCCGGAGAAGTCTTAAAACCATACAAAGACAAAAACGGCTGGTTTGTTTTTCAGCTGATGGGGCTGAAGGATAATCTGTCACAGGAGAATACAGCAGAGCGGATTCAGAAAACTGCCAAAGAACTGCTTGAGGTGAAGAAGACGGACAGTATATATCAGGTTTTTTACAAAAAGTTTTTCGGCGGAATGAAGGTAGAAACTAACGGCAATTTGTTCTGGTCCTTTCATGCAAAACTGATATATCTGATGAGCCGTGACTCGCTGAACAGAAAAGATGAGCGTTTTCAGGCGGGGCTGGAGTATCTGGATGAGCTTTCCGGTATGTTTGGGAAGGATACGCTTGGGATGCCGTTTCTTAAAATAGGTAATAAACCTGTGCTGCTTTCAGAATTTCTCATACTATTTTTATTTGAACGGTTTTCCACCGCCTCAATTGAGCCGCAGCATCTTTCAATAAT
>CAYYJL010000131.1:0-7361 GCA_964472245.1 uncultured Ignavibacteriaceae bacterium
CTACTAAGTCAATGCTGCCTGTAAATGCGTTTGGTGTAGAGGCATGTTCATTCTTTAAAAACTGTTCTATAGATTCGTCCGACACAATTAACCTGCCTTTTTATGTAATTGATGTAAAAATGGTATTAATGCCAACGGCCATAAACTAAACAAAAAACCAAGTATCTCAAACTTAATAAAAAATACGGTAGGTAGTATTGTTGGCAATACTCCAAGAACCACACCGACCATTGCAATCATCAGGGATAATCGTAGATTCAATGACAACTCCTTTTCCCTAAACATTAAAAAAACTTAAGAGATTAACCGTTCTAAGTAACATGACACTTGGCCAACCAATAAAATACTTGGGTAACTGAATGTTGCTGACTAGAGCAGTAATATTTTTCAAGAACTGTATACCAATATTGCCCTCTAAATATTATGAAGTCAAGCGGAACTAAATGGCTGGTAATATATATGTAATAGAAGGTCACAATTTTGTCATGAGTAGCATTGATTAGATCAACCTTTTTATCTTCTTCAGCAGTTCATTTTTATCAAACGGCTTGGATATATATTCATCAAACCCTTCTGATAAAAGTTTTTCCCGGTCTCCGGCCATAGCATAGCCCGTAACTGCGACTATGGGTACAGAATCATACGCCTGCATCCTTCTTATCTCCCGCGCAACATCAATCCCCGTCATGCTCTGCCCCAGATTAATATCCATAAGGATAAGATTATACTGCTTTTTGGCTGCCAGAAGAATTGCCTCTGCCCCGGAAGCTGCAACATCCACAGATCCGCTGTTCTTAAGATAGGTTATGGCAACATCGGCATTTGTCTTATTATCTTCAACCAGAAGAAGATGCAGATTCCGGTCAAATATTTCGGGAACTTCCGCCTGTCTGCCCGCTAACATCTTTGCTTCTGCGTGCCCGGCTTCAGCAGCATCCGGTAATGCTATTTTCATAACCACCGTCGTTCCCTCCCCTTCCTTGCTGCTTATATTCAAATCCCCGCCCATCAGTCTGCAAAGTTTTCTTGCAATAGTCAGGCCAAGACCGCTCCCTTCATAACCGCGCCCCATCCCCTCACTTGCCTGCCTGAACTCCTGAAACACTATCTCCAGTTTATTTTGCGGAATTCCGTCTCCGGTATCCGATACCGATATATATGCAAAGTGATTATCCTCCCGCTGTGAGACGGTTATTTTTCCTTCCTTAGTGAATTTAATAGCATTATCAAGTATGTTGTCAATAGCTATAGAAAATAGATGAGGGTCCGTCCTTACGGAAACTACGGTATCGGTATGCACAAATTCAAAGTCCAAATTCTTTTCCGATGCCTTTCCAATGGCTGGATATAAAACTGATTCCGTAAGGGCTGTCAGCTTCACCACCTTAAAATCAGGTCGGATTTTATTGGATTCCAGTTCACTGTAAGTAAGAAGTGATACCAGTGTGCGCATCAATCTCTTGCCGGAGTTATTAATCCGCTTTGCCATGTTATACCGCTTATTATCCTGCAGATCCTCCATCAGCAGTTCAGAAAAGCCGAGTATGCCGTTAATCGGTGTTCTGAATTCATGACTCATATTGGAAAGCAGACTTGATTTCAACTTGTCTGATTCAACCGCCTTTTCTGTTACCGTCCGCAGCTCCCGTTCAAACCATTCCCGCTGAATAGCCCCGCCTATACCTGCCGCTGCAGTTTTAAGTATGGATTCCTCACCATTACTCCAGGATCGATGCCTGTGGCAGTCATCAAATCCTATAAAGCCCCAAAAGGAACCCCTCACATATATTGGTACTATTAACAGGGAGACGATTCCCTGCTCAATCATCAGCCCTTGCATAGTCCCCTGCACGGTATCAATATGAGCACTATATACTTGCCCGGTGGTTAGACTATCATATATATCAACCGGAAAATCCAGGTTCTGAAGGACAGGATTGTCAATTTCAGCAGAAACCGTTAAGTTTGTCCACTCAAAAAGCTGCCGGGTTTTTAAAGCGCCGGTGCTCCTATCGATAAAATTTTCAAACAGGTAAGCCCTGTCAACTTCATTCGCTTCGCCCAAAAGACGCAGGCAGCTGTTCATTGCGGCAGCAAAATCAGATTCGGTCAGCAGAATATTAGTGGATTCAGCAACTCCGCGCAGAAGCAAAGTCTGCTTTTTCATCTGCTCTTCACTTAAACGTTTTTGAGTCCGGTCTTCCACCATACCAAACCCCATAAGCGGTACAAGATTTCTGTCCCGTAAAAAAGTTATTGTTAACCTCCCCCAGATGTGGCTGCCATCCTTATGTATATATCTTTTTTCAGTAGTAAAGGGTTTATAGTCTCCGGCCGCAAGCATTCCCTCAGAATAAAACAGCAGCTCATTTTTCAAATCCTCCGGATGGGTAATTTCCTGAAAAGTCATGCTCTTAAGTTCTTCATGAGTGTATCCGGTCCATTCTGCAAAAGCTTCATTTGTTTCAATAATTTTTCCGGATAAATCAGTCACTATCATCCCCATTCCCGCTTTTTCAAAAATTGTTCGGAATCTGGATTCACTTTCCCTCAGTGCTGTGGCTGTCTGCCGGTGATGGTGCATCTCCTTTTGTAGTTCCCCGGTCCTCTCCTCAACCGCTTTTTCCAAATCTTTATTCATTTCTGAAAGCTGCCGCTGTGCTGTATTCAGATTATCAAGCATACCGTTAAATGACTCTGCAAGCGATTCAAACTCATCGCCTGAGGAAATTTCAACCCGCCTTTCCAGATTACCCTGAGCAATATATTTTGTCGTATCAACTAATTTCCTGAGCGGATCCGTGATAAACGTACTGATAAACAGCACAATAATACTGCCGGCTGCAAGTGTGATTAAACTGAAGACAAGTATAGCTATCCGTATCCGGTATATCTCCCCGGCCAAATCACCCGGCGTCAAACCCAGATATACTGAACCGATCACCTTCCCCTCATTAAGAACCGGCACAATTGCCTTAACACAGCCGGTTTCTGATTCCATCCCCAAATTCATCGTCATGTATAATGCATCAACAGCACCCTCCAGGTTATAACCCGCAAGCACCCTGCCGGCTTGGTCATGTATCACTATATATTGAACATCCCTGCTCTTTGCCATCTCCCCTATCTCCCTGGTCAGTTCAACTGAATCTTTAGCCGCTACTGCATCCGTAACAATTAGCGCCATCATCTCTCCCAGGGCTTCAGTTTTGGAGCGTGTAAAGCTGATAATCTCCTGTTCTCGTTCGTGCGGAAAATAAAAGAAGATGAGCAGGGCAATAAATGCTATAAGCCCGGTAAAGGCAATAAACAACTTACGCCGTATTGATACCGGCTTTTTTATCCCTGAAATTTTACCTTCAGCATTCATCTGCTATTTTTTGACTAATTAATTATTTATACCCATTATCTGATACCACCCCATGAAGATTCATTTTTTCCGGCAAGAATTACCCATCCTTAATTTTCCGGCAAAATACAGCAAAAAATCGCGGGATTTATGACTTCTTCATCTGTGAAATATAATAATTTTTAGCATAGAAATAGACGGATTTTGTTCTGAATTTTGTCTTTCACTGCCGGCAGCTGCGGATAAACCAGCATTATGTCTCATACCCTCACAGAAATCACGTCTCTGCTGCTGAATCCTTCATTAATTCTGCCTTTTAGGAAAGCCGGACGCTCTCTCATCGCATTTTTGACAGGATTTCATTATGTGAACATTTAGCAATCGTTTGTGACAGGGCTAACAGATGAAATCAGCCCTTAAGCATAATTTACCCCCCGTATAGCAGAAATTTTCAACTTTGTGTCTCCTTAGAGGTCAGGAAATCAGAAACAAAAAAAATCAAATCGGCACATAAAACTTTAAACATTTTCTTTTTGTTTTTGATTTTTTTGGTATATTTCCCCAATTCATGTGCGAAATTTAGAGCACTGAGATGTCTGCTCAGGCGAAGATGTCAGAATTCACCTGAATAAACAAACAAGCTCGAGGTAAAATGATGAAAACAGTTAATTCACTCTTATTTCTTCTCTTTTCTGTTGCTCTTCTATTTTCGTATGAAGTAAAAGCACAGGGAATTGGCTCTCCGGGACAGATTATTTCCTCCCAGCAGGCCGATTTATTATTTGGACCGGCTATCAAAACGGTTAAAATTAACAAAAAAATGCTCGTTAACATTGCCAGATATATTGGGGATTATTTATTATTTAATGTAATAGATGACCAACTGGTTGTGCTTGACGCCCATAGAAACCCCCTTTATCCGGCTAACTTTGTAGTTGACCCCACACAGGAGTTCCATGTATTTGATGTCAGAAAGGTTAATGAATTGTTGAATATCAACAATGCCACCAAAATGAACATTGAATTACGTGCTAACGCTATTTTAACAATCACGGTTAAAGGTAACAGCGGCAATGGTATTGAGGACGACCCTGACGGCAAAACAATGGAATATGCCGTGATGTGTCCTCCTTTCTGTGCGGATTAGTAAAAAGCTGAGATGGCATATCTTTACCTGATTGTTACGGTATCAGTCCTCGTTTGGCTTGTACCGCCTTTCAGGCACTATAACAGAAGACTGTTCGTTTTCTTTATAATTCTTGCCCTCTCAGACCCTTTTTCTTTATCCCTTCTTTTCGTGTTTAAGATGGAAACAAATTCTTTTTATTTGTTTCCATCACTTTTAAGTTTGATAGCATTGTTTGATGTGGAAACTCTTAAAAAAAAGAAGGCCTGGCTTTTTCTTCCGCTGATTATTGCCGTTTCGGTGGTTTCAGCTTACAAAACAAATTCTGCCTATGAACGCTTTCTTTTTCTGACCGTCCACTTCTTCATTGTTTTAAGAATCGGTTACCTGCTTGCACAGGATTTGCTCCAGACCAGATCTATCAGCATTTTCTATCTGGTGCTTATTTTTTATGAGCTGCTGATTCTTACAAAGTTCTTTAATATCCTGATTAAAGTTGCAGACCTGACTGCTATGACTAATTTTTACGTCACTACTTCAGTGCAGATTTTAATCGGATTGTTTTTTATTTTTTACACAGAGAATGACAACAGAATTCGTATTCGGGTTGAGTAACCCTCTCATAGCAGCCCTTGTAATCATGCTGATTATACTCAGCTTTGTTTACATCTTCTACCGCTATGTGATGATTCCTCTCCAGAAACAGCATGTTGAAGAAAAGCAAAACCTCCGGCTGCAGCAGGCCGAACTTATGGCTATGTTTGCTCAGTCTGACCCGGACCCCGTCTTCCGGTTTGAAATTGACGGTAATATTCAACTTGCCAACTCCCCGGGTATGGAACTACTTAAAGGTTCCACGCTCACCGATATGAAAATCTGGAACATCATTCCTGAAACAAAAAGTATCAACCTGGCTGAATGCATCAGAAACGGCAACAGACAGGAATTGTTCTCTAAAATCGCAGGAAAGCATTACAAATTTATTATTTGCGGCATACCCAGGTTTGAGATCGGGCAGATATACGGCAGTGAGATAACTGATCTGAAAAAAACTGAAGAGCAGCTGACAGTAGCTTTGGCTAAAGCAGAGGAATCCGAAAAACTGAAATCACACTTCCTCTCTCAGATGTCTCATGAAATCAGAACTCCTCTCAACGCCATCCTGGGCCTCTCCTCCATAATTCATGATGAGGTGAAGGATAAACTGCCTAATGATTTGCAGGATATGTTCAGGTCAATTGATAACAGCGGCAAACGTCTCTACAGAACAATTGACCTTAACTTGAATATGGCCTTGGTCCTTACAGGCGGATTCAAATATTCTCTGCAAAGAATTGATGTGATGCCTATTCTTAATCAATTGATTATAGAATACAGGCACTACGCAAAAGAAAAAAATCTGACTTTTACCTTTGAGGCAAAAATTCAGAATCCTTCGGTACTTGCCGATGCTTTCTCGTTCAGCACTATTGTGCATAACTTGTTGGATAATGCAATAAAGTATACCAAAGCAGGTTCAGTTACCGTTTCTGTGTTTTCTACACAATCCGGTGAGATTGCCATAAATATAAAGGATACCGGAATCGGTATGTCTGCTCAGTATCTGGAACAACTCTTTCAGCCGTTTACTCAGGAAGAGATGGGATACAGCAGACCCTTTGAAGGCAACGGACTTGGTCTGGCACTCACTAAACGGCTTATTGATCTTAATAATGGTGAAATCCGCATTAGCAGCAATAAACATGATGGTACTTCCGTAACAGTTTTTTTTAGACCGGCAAACTTATAACAAGGAGTTAGAGTGGAATTAAATTTACCAAAAGTGCTCGTTCTGGAAGATGACCCTGAAAATCAGATGTATATATATTTTCTTTTGCATAAAAAATATTTCCCTGTTATTTGCTCATCGCATGATGAAGCATTAAAGGCGATCCGTGAATACGAATACAAAGCAATGATTATTGATATCGGACTCCGTGGCAGCAAGGATGGGCTTGATTTCATCCGCATTATAAAGGCAGATCCGCAATTCAGAGATATTCCTGTTATCTGCTGTACTGCTTTTACCTATGGGGAAGACAGGGAAAATGCTCTCAATGCAGGGGCAAGTGCTTTTCTTTCTAAACCGGTCCCCAATCAGTTAATGCTGGATACATTAGAATCTTTTGTATATAGTCCCGCATAATCCTGCGGAGAGCTTTCAGCAGGCATGAACCTGATAAGGGCAATTGGTCATGCCTGTACTGACTTTAACATTTTTTTTGGCTACATTGCGTTAGTGTCTTTTTCTTATTTTAGGTCTTCATTCCATGCTTCATAACACAATTTTAGGGATTCACCACATTACAGCTATTTCCGGTGATCCCAAACGAAATTATCGTTTCTATACAAAAGTGCTGGGTCTTCGTTTTGTAAAGAAAACCGTCAATTTTGATGACCCTTATACATATCATTTTTATTTCGGAGATCAGTCCGCAGCGCCCGGCTCTATCCTGACTTTTTTCCCTATACCTGATGTTCGCAAAGGTGCACGCGGAACTGCCATGGGTACTGAAATTCAGTACGCTGTCCCGAAGGATAGTCTCCCTTACTGGATGGAACGGCTCAAAGATTTTGGCGTTGTTTATAATACCATCTCTGAAAAATTTGGTGAAGAGTATGTTACCTTTATTGACCCGGACGGGCTTAAAATTGAATTAACGGCAACAGAACTCCCACCGGAAAGAAAACCATCCTTGGGTGGAGATCTTTCCGAAGAAAATGCATTGGGGGCATTTCATGGTATTACGCTGACACTCAATGATATCAAAGGTACAGCAGATATCCTGACCGATGTATTCGGATATAAACTGATAGCAGAATCGGTGAACCGCTACCGCTTTGGAA
>CAYYJL010000132.1:0-7334 GCA_964472245.1 uncultured Ignavibacteriaceae bacterium
CCTGAAATTCAAAGAAGAATCCGCAAATCTGGTAAATGCAAGCTCGGGCATCGGGTCCGTTGCGACCAACGGAACATCCTTTATCAATTCCAATACACATGCCCTCAGTTTATCTATATCTGTGCCATACACCACCCCGAATTCAATCAATACCCTTGTCATTATGTTGGGATATGAGAGATTGATAATTCTGGATTTAACAATATCATTGTTCGGCACGATGATCAGGTTACGGTCAAAATACTTTATCTTGGTACTGCGAATTCCAATTTCAGCAACATCTCCATGTATATCCGTACCAATTCTGATTCGATCCCCTATTCTAAACGGACGGTCAGTCATAATGATAAGCCCGGAAATCATGTTGGAGAGAGTCTCCTGTGCAGCAAGTGCCACTGCTAAGGACCCCACACCTAAGGAGACAACAAAGGCACTGACGTCTATACCTAACTTAGCCAGGATGACCACCAGAGCAATTCCGGCAACAAGCATTTTAGCAACTTTTTTCAGCAGAGGGAATAAACTGCCGAAAAGGTTTTTATTTTCTTCTGCTTTTATGGTTTCAGCATACCAATCAAAGGAAAGTGTTATTAGCTTGAATAGTGTCAAAACCAAAACAACTACAAGAATTATATATAACCCGGTCTCGGAATAATCTGCCAGTTTATATAAACCGGGATACTCTTCTATTAACCGGCGTTTAGAGCTTTGGGAAACAAGTCCGAACCCCTGCCTGAATACCGAGAGCGAAAAGTATATACCGCCGATAAATAACAGACGCGTGAGTGCTTTGCGCAGAGTCTCAACCATCTCATCATCATACAAAGTCTCGGTTTTTTTTACTAACGGCCTTACGACTGCCTTTGCAAAATAACTCAGCAGCCGGGCAACGATATATGAAAGTAAAATGATGATCAGAACCAGAACTGCCTGATATATTAAATCATCATTAATAAATCCCCTCAAATTTCTTAACATATCCTTCATTGATTAATTTTCCTTGACCCTGGTTTAACAAACGGTACACCCTGTTTGCACAACGGGCAGTCTTCCGGTTCAAAAGATTTTATTTCCAAACTGACAGTTGATGCCTGTTTTACACCAAAATTGACAATTCCATTGCTTCGGTCAACCAGATAGCCCACACCTGCCACTATTCCACCGGCGGCTTTAACAATCTCAATTACTTCAAACACCGAACCGCCCGTTGTTACCACATCTTCACAAACCAGTATTTTTTCACCGGGTTTTATTTCAAATCCTCTGCGAAGGGCAAATTGATTATTCTCCCTCTCGGTGAAGATAAATCGTTTACCCAACTGCCTTGCGACTTCATAGCCGACAATTATTCCCCCCATTGCAGGGGCTACAACCGCATCAATCTCTGTTGCAAAAAAGTGATCGGTTATGCCGGAGCAGATTTTCTCCGTATAATCCGGATGCTGCAAGACCTTGGCACACTGAAAATAGGTATCACTATGTTTACCTGAACTAAGCACAAAATGACCATGCAAAAGTGCTTCAGCTTTGCTGAAAAATGTCATCGCTTGTTCGTGAGAGACAGCCATGTTTATCCTCCTATTAAAGATTCAATTTTTTCGGCAAGCAGGAAATCATTTTCAGTTACTGCATTTTGGGAATGTGTGTAAAGCACGATGGTTACATTATTATACCCGAAGAGGGAAAAGTCAGGATGATGGTCCATTCTTTCTGCCTCCACTGAAACCTTATACAGGAAAGAAAATGCCTCCACAAAATTCCGGAACTTTAATTTTCGCACTATCCGGCCATTTTCATCGGTTTCCCAGGTTTTTATTTCTTTCAGCCACTCTGTCAAATCTCTTTTACCGGCCATGTTTTTCCTCAATAATTTAAAAAAAAGGCGTACTTTAAAATACGCCTTAATGTTAGAAATCCCGAATTAATAGGGCTTAAATCACGTTTTTTCCTCTGTAGGTGCGGGACTTTCCTCAACAGAACCTTCCTCAACAAAGAAAAGATGTTCCGCTCCTTCGTTGTATTTGGCAATAATCCTGCTGCCTTCCTTAAAATTGGAAAGGAGAATTTCCTCAGCCAGCGGGTCTTCAATATATTGCTGAATCGCACGTCTGAGTGGTCTTGCACCGTATTTAGGGTCGAATCCTTTTGATGCGACAAACTCTTTAGCTTCAGGAGTAAGAATAAGCTTCATCTTATTTTCCTTGATATTGTTCATCAGGTCTCTGACTTCAATCTCAATGATTTTAAGAATATCCTCTTTTTCCAACCCGCGGAACACAATGGTTTCGTCAAGACGGTTAAGGAATTCAGGGCTGAAAAGACGCTTCATAGCATCTTCGACGGTATTTTTCATGTTAGAATACTGATCGTCAGTTCCACTCTGATTAAAGCCAAAGGAGCTGATTGTTTTAATATCTCTTGCTCCAACATTGGAGGTCATGATAATAATAGTATTCTTGAAATCTACTTTTCTGCCCAGACTATCGGTTAAGACACCTTCATCCAGAACTTGCAGAAGTATTCCGAAAATATCAGGATGTGCTTTTTCAATCTCATCAAAAAGCACCACGGAGTACGGTTTTCTTCTGACTTTCTCAGTCAGCTGACCGCCTTCTTCATAGCCGACATATCCGGGAGGAGCTCCAACAAGGCGGGAAACCGCAAACTTTTCCATGTATTCGCTCATATCAATTTTAATCAGAGCATTCTCTGAATCAAAAAGATACTTTGCCAAAACTTTGCAGAGCTCGGTTTTGCCTACACCGGTCGGTCCCAAAAAGATAAAGCTTCCTATCGGGCGGTTCGGTGATTTGAGTCCTGCACGGGCTCTCCGAATAGCACGGGTTAATTTCGTTACTGCCTCATCCTGACCAATTATCTGGCCTTTCAGAGCAGTTTCCATGTTAATGATTTTATCAGTTTCCGTTTGGGCTACGCGGTTAACGGGAATTCCGGTCATCATGGCAACAACAGTAGCAATATCATCCTCGGTCACATCATAAACGATGTCCTTGGATTTAATATCCCACTGCCTTTTGGCTTCTTCAAGATCTATCTGAAGTTTGCGCTCTTTATCCCGGAGTTTGGCAGCTTCCTCAAAATCCTGGCGTTTAACAACACTCGCTTTTTCCTGTTTTACCAGGTCGATATCATTCTCCAAACTAATGATATCTTCAGGCACTTTGAAGTTACCCATGTGCACACGGGAACCTGCTTCATCAAGAACGTCAATTGCTTTATCAGGAAGATGACGATCCGTTATATACCGGTTGCTCAGTTTTACTGCTGATTCTATTGATTCTTCAAGGTATTTGACGTGATGATGTTCTTCGTATTTAACCTTTATATTGTTAAGAATCTGAATAGTTTCATCATAACTTGGCGGATCTACCATAACCTTTTGGAAACGGCGGTCAAGTGCACCATCGGTTTCTATATATTTCCTGTACTCGTCCAGGGTTGTTGCACCAATACACTGTATATCACCACGTGCTAATGCGGGCTTAAACATATTGGAGGCATCCAAGGAACCTGATGCGCCGCCGGCTCCGACTATAGTATGTAACTCATCAATAAAGAGAATCACATCTTTTGCCTTTTCCAGCTCATTCATCAATGCTTTCATGCGCTCTTCAAACTGACCGCGGTATTTAGTACCGGCAACCAATCCGGCTAAATCCAGGGTAACAACCCTCTTATCCTGAAGGATACGAGGTACTTTCTTTTCAATAATTCTGCTTGCTAAACCTTCCGCTATTGCGGTTTTTCCTACACCCGGCTCCCCAATAAGTACAGGGTTGTTCTTTTTCCTGCGGCTTAATATCTGAGCAACACGCTCAATCTCTTTTTCCCGTCCAACAACAGGGTCAAGTTTATCGTCAATTGCCAATTTAGTTAAATCTCTGCCAAAATTATCCAGGACAGGAGTTTTAGTCTTTTCTTGTTTTTTATCAGGCGGTGGCGGGGGTGCTGACCCTCTGACCGGATCCTTGGGGTCTTTGCCCGAGAGCATTGTGCTCAACTCATTCCGTGCGGAATCATAACTTACATTAAACTGCAGCATGATCTGCGTTGCCAGATTTTCCTCATCCCTCAAAAGTGAAAGAAGCAAATGTTCGGTTCCGATAACATCAGCTTTATATATTTTTGCTTCTATCTGGGTAATCTTCAGGACTTTTTCTGCCTGTTTTGTAAGAGGTATGTTTCCTAAAGTAAGAGTTCCGCCGCTGGTACGGACTGACTCTTCAATTGATTTTTTTAAACGGATTAAATCACACTCAAGATTCTTAAGAATTCTAACAGCAACGCCCTGACCTTCCCGGATTAACCCGAGTAATAGATGTTCGGTACCGATATAGTCATGTCCTAGCCTTAATGCCTCTTCCCTGCTGAGCCGAATTACATCCTGTAATCTGTCAGAGAAATTGCCTTCCATATACGCTTATCCTATCTGTAAATATTGTCTTTAATGAATGGTGAAAAATAGAGGAAAATCCTTTAGTAATCAAGTGAGTACGATGTGAATATACTAATTTTGACCCTAATCACCATATTTATTATGTGGTAATAGTTGCAGCATTTGGTTAAATTTAGCACACAATAAATTTTGGAGTTGCTAGTGGAAATTATGGACTTTCTGGCAGAGTTTTCGCTTGTTGCGATAGTTCTCCTTGTCTTTTTATTAATCTTATTCTTTTACTTTGTTCCAATTGGACTTTATATAACTGCATACTTTTCCGGTGTCAAGGTTAAAATTGCCCGTGATCTTATAGGAATGCGGTTCAGAAAAGTCCCCCCTCATATTATAGTCCGTGCCATGATTACCGCTACTAAAGCCGGTATTTCCCTGGAAATCGGAAAATTAGAAGCCCATTATATGGCCGGCGGTAATGTTGATAAGGTGGTTAATGCCCTTATTTCGGCAGATAAAGCTAATATCCCGCTTACCTTTGAACGAGCCACGGCTATTGACCTTGCCGGCCGCGATGTTCTGGAAGCTGTAAAAATGTCAGTTTTACCAAGAGTAGTGGAGACACCGCTTGTTTCCGCAATGGCTAAGGATGGTATTCAACTTAAGGCAGTTGCCAGAATTACCCTCCGTGCGAATATTGAACGTTTAGTCGGTGGAGCCGGAGAGGCAACCATTCTCGCGAGAGTCGGAGAAGGCATTGTCTCAACCATCGGTTCGAGCGATAGTCATAAACACGTACTTGAAAATCCTGATTCCATTTCCAAGGTTGTTCTTGGAAAAGGTCTGGATGCGGGTACTGCCTTTGAGATTTTGTCAATTGATATCGCTGACGTAGATGTAGGCGAAAATATTGGAGCTAAACTCCAGACCGATCAGGCAGAGGCGGATTTGAAAATTGCAAGAGCCCGGGCTGAGGAAAGAAGAGCTGCTGCGGTTGCTCTTGAACAGGAAATGGTTGCAGAAGTAGCCAAACAGCGTGCAAAAGTTATTGAAGCTGAAACTGAAATCCCCAAAGCCATTTCTGAGGCATTCCGTTCAGGTAATCTTGGTATTATGGACTATTATAACCTGAAAAATATCCAGGCGGATACACAGATGCGTGAAACCATTGCTAAACCGGAAGAGCGCAAAGGCAAAGAATAATGGAAAATCTCATCCAGTATATTATATACGGGATCCTCATTTATTATTTCTTCTTCGGCGGTAAAAAGAAAAAACCGCCGGTTGAGTCTGAGGATTACAATAATCAAAATCTGAATTTTCCGAAGGACGAAGAAAGTTATCCTGCTGATACAGGCAGAACATCGAGTACCTACGGAAATTCGGCCGAGGCAGATATACTGGGTGAGGTTGAAAAAATTCTTGGACTCCCCTCCTCAAGAACAGGCAGAGCCGAAGTACCCGTTGAAAAACCAACGGCAAAGGAGCCCTCTTATAAAAGCACTCCCTTGCCAAATGTAAAGCGGCAGACAGACTTTACTATCCGCAGGGAAGAAGTTGCTGATCCGGTGAAAAGGAAGAGTCATGCAGAAAAAGTTGTTTCCCGGTACGGGAAGGAACTCCCTCCATTTGATTATGAAGGACATAAAACGCGCTTAGATGATGCCACATCAAATGAGTTCGTCAATGCCTTCCGCAAAAGGTTAAAAGATAATTCAACAATAAGGGAAATGTTTATCTTCTCTGAGATTATAAACAGACCCAAGTATCCACGACAGCGGCGTTGAAGAAATATACCCTAAAGCGAGTTAATGCTGAAACGGGCTTCGTCACACAAAAATTGGACGAAGCCCGTTTTACTATAGACTATAAGAACCTCTTGAACCCTGCTCAGTTTGAAGCTGCCTCTGCTGTGGAAGGTGCTTACCTGATTATTGCAGGTGCAGGCACCGGTAAAACCAGAACCCTTGTTTACCGTCTTGCACGGCTCATAGAATCCGGATATGAACCCAAAAGTATTCTCTTGCTCACCTTCACAAGAAAATCAGCAAAGGAAATGCTTACCAGAGCAACTCAACTGCTTGATCACCGCTGCTCACAAATAAACGGCGGAACCTTTCATTCCTTTGCAAATATTCTTATCAGAAAGTATGCAGCGGCAATGGGGCTGCAATCTAATTTCACCATATTGGATCAGGGTGACAGTGAAGATGTAATCAATCTTCTCCGCACTCAAATGGGTATTGTGGATAAGGAACGGAGATTCCCTAACAAATCTACCTTAATGCGCATTCTCAGTCTTGCCAGAAACACGTATAAACCACTGGAACAAATTCTGATTGAGGAATTCCCCCACTTTCTGTACGAAGAAGATAAAATTAAATCCATCGGAGATGTATATACCACCTACAAAAGGAAAAACAATCTGCTGGATTACGATGATTTACTTGAGTTTGCAAGAGATTTTCTCCTTTCAAATCAGCCGGCATCAAACTCATTTCTTTCAACACTGAACTTTGTTATGATTGATGAGTATCAGGATACGAACAAACTGCAGGCGGATTTAGTCCGCGGGCTCACCCGCTTGAAGAAGAACATCATGGTAGTTGGTGACGATGCACAATCTATATACTCATTCCGCGGCGCTAACTTTCAGAATATCATGGAATTTCCTGAAACCTACCCGGGTACCAAAGTTATCATTCTGGAGGAAAATTACCGCAGCACACAAGGCATCCTTAATTTTGCCAATCGTATATATGAAGGAGCCCTGGAAAAATTTGATAAGGAACTGTACACATACAGAACCGGCGGCACAAACCCTCTGATAGTTGCCGCAATAAATGATAAAATGCAATCGCACTTTGTTGTAGATCAGATTCTGGAACTCCGTGAACAAGGCGTTCCCTTGCAGGATATAGCA
>CAYYJL010000133.1:0-7325 GCA_964472245.1 uncultured Ignavibacteriaceae bacterium
GCAATTTAAAAAAGAAACAGGATTACTCGGCAAAACAGATTTATTTGCTGTTCTGCAAAAGTAATCCCGTAAAATAGAACTCGATTAAGATTACTGTTTGACTAAGCGTGCAAACAGTTCAAAATCTGCCTCGGTGGTTATCTTAAAGTTCAGCAGAGAACCTTCAACAAGCTGCACAGGGAATCCGGCTTTTTTTACAACAGAGGATTCATCAGTGCCCGTATAATGATCCCTGTAAGCAAGTTCCATTGCATACAGAAGCTGGCTGTAGGTAAATATCTGCGGAGTCTGCACATAATATACATCACTCCGGTCTATATACGAATTAACTTTCTCGTCACCCTTTACCAGAGTATCCTTCGCTTTAATGGCAGTAAGTGCACTTTTTTTCCTCTTAGCGGTTTTAATTGCATCCTGCAAAACAGCAGCGGGCAGCAATGGACGAGCGGCGTCATGCACCGCAACCAGGTCATTTTTCCGTAAATCCAGCGATATCAGCGCCTTATATACGGAATCCTGCCGCTCCTTGCCTCCCTCAACAATATTGATGAGCTTTTTTATTCTGTACTCTTCTGCAATCTTTCTTATTTGTTTGAAAGTTGATTTTTGTGCTGCTACCACAATCTCATCAATTTCTTTACATTTCTGAAAAACCTCAAGAGTATAAGCCAAAACAGGTTTCCCCTGCACCTTCCGGAACTGTTTTGGCACGGAACTTTTCATTCTCTTTCCCTTTCCGGCGGCGGGAATTATTGCTATGGTCCTCATAAAAGAAGCATTGCATCACCGTAACTGAGGAAACGGTAATCTTCTTTCAGTGCTTTCTTGTACGCTTTCATCACAAACTCTGTTCCGCCGAATGCAGCCACCAGCATAAGCAGGGTGGATTCAGGCACGTGAAAGTTTGTGATAAGGGCTTTGGTAATCTTGAATTCATACGGCGGATGAATAAACTTATCTGTCCATCCTCTGTTAGGTCTTACCAGGTTTTCTGCTGTAACAGAAGTTTCAAGTGCGCGGACTGTTGATGTTCCGCAGACAAAAACCTTCTTCTTCTTTTCGATAGCTTTATTTATTGTATCGGCAGATTCTTTGCTGATTTCAAAGTACTCGGAATCCATTTTGTGTTTGGTTAAATCTTCAACCTCAACCGGCCTGAATGTTCCCAATCCGATATGTAAAATCACCGGAACTACGGAGATTCCTTTCTTTCTGATTTTCTCAATCAGTTTATCGGTAAAGTGCAGTCCGGCTGTCGGTGCTGCTACGGAACCATCCACTTTTGCATAAACAGTCTGATAGTCTTCCTTATCGGCTTCAACTGCCTCTCTTTTCAGATACGGCGGAATCGGTGTAAGACCGATATTCTCTACTGCTTTATATATATTACCGGTTTGGTTAAAACGGACTGTTCTTCCGCGTGAGGTGGTGTTGTCAATTACTTCGCACCACAGATCATCGGAAAAATAGATTTTATTGCCGATACGGACTTTCCTCGCGGGGTCAACAATAACATCCCAAATTGCATCCTGTGCATTCAGCTCTCTGAGCAGAAACACTTCTATTTTTGCATTGGTCTTTTCTTTTTTACCAAACAGTCTTGCCTGAAATACCTTTGATTCATTGACAACCAGGACATCACCTTCAGACATATAGTCTACAATGTTGGTGAATGCTTTGTTTTCAATGGTCTGTGCTTCTCTTTCAAGAACCATTAACTTTGCCTTATCACGCGGCGAAACCGGATGCTTGGCAACACTGTTTTTTGTTAAGTTATAACTGAAATCTACTAACTTCATGTTGTATCCTTCTATTGAATTTAAACTTTATCTGCCGCGTTGCGAACGGGATATTCAATTCCATTCCTCTTCACTGTACGGCAATTTTCCTTCTCTACGCACACTTCTTATATACTGCCGGCGGTACATATATCTGCCGCCAATATATAATGGCCGGCCCCGGGATAATCCGGAACCGGCCTGATATGAAATCAGTTTATTTCTTTTTAGAGGTTTTTGCTGATTTTGATTTTTTCTTGTTCCTCAGATCACGCACACTTGCTCTTGCTGCTGCAAGTCTTGCAATCGGTACGCGGAACGGTGAACAGCTCACATAGTTCAATCCGGTTCTGTGGCAGAACTCTACTGATGAGGGCTCTCCGCCATGCTCACCGCAGATACCTACTTTAAGATTTGGATTTGTTCCTCTGCCAAGCGTGGTTGCCATCTGAACGAGCTTGCCCACACCTTTTTGATCAAGTGCTTCAAACGGATCTGACGGAAGTATTTCTTTTTCCACATATAACGGCAGGAACATACCGGCGTCATCACGGGAAACACCAAAGGTGGTCTGGGTTAAATCGTTTGTTCCAAAGCTGAAGAATTCTGCACCCTGTGCAATTTCATCAGCAAGGAGGGCAGCTCTTGGCAATTCAATCATGGTTCCGACAAGATAACTGAATTTAATTTTCTTTTCGGCCATAACTTCTTTTGCAACTCTGCGGACGATTGTTTCCTGCATTTTGAATTCATTCAAATCGCCGACCAGCGGAATCATTACTTCCGGATTTACTTTTGTTCCGTCTTTAATAACTTCTGCTGCTGCTTCAAATATTGCACGTGCCTGCATTTCAGTGATTTCCGGATATATAACGCCTAAGCGGCATCCTCTGAAACCAAGCATCGGGTTGAATTCATGAAGACTGTTAATCTTCTCCACGATTTTCTTAGCCGGTACGCCGATTTCTGATGCAAGCTCTTCAATCTTTTTGGTATCCTCTGAATGCGGGAGGAACTCATGAAGCGGCGGATCTAAGGTTCTGATAGTTGCAGGATAACCTTTCAGTGCCTTAAAGATTCCTTTGAAATCTTCTCTCTGATACGGGAGCAGTTCTGCCAATGCAGCTTTTCTGCCTTCCAAAGTACCGGAAAGGATCATCTTGCGCACGGATTTAATTCTGTCGCCTTCAAAGAACATATGCTCTGTTCTGCAAAGACCGATTCCTTCAGCACCAAATGAAATTGCATTCAATGTCTGATCCGGCTGATCTGCATTGGTTCTGATTTTCATAGTGCGGAACTCATCAGCCCACTTCATGACAGAGTTAAATGTTTTGAATATATCTGACTGCTCTGCAGGCATTGTTTTATCAATCAGCACCTGAATTACTTCGGATGGTTTAGTCTGCAGTTTGCCTACAATCACTTCACCGGTTGAACCGTCAATTGATATATATTCACCTTCTTTAATGGCGATATCATCTCTGTTTTCAACACGGATGGTACGGCTTGCATAGTCAATCTTCAAACTGCCGCAACCCGCAACGCAAACTTTACCCATCTGACGGGCAACGAGTGCTGCATGTGAAGTCATACCGCCGCGGGCAGTAAGAATACCTTCTGATGCATTCATACCCTGTATATCTTCAGGTGAGGTTTCAATACGCACCAGGATAACCGGATCGCCTTTTTGTGCCATCTCATACGCATCCTGTGCACTGAGAGCAACTTTACCGGAAGCAGCACCGGGACCTGCATTCAAGCCCTTAGCAATAACTCTTTTTTCATCAACAGCTTTTTTCTTTTCAGCTGAATCAAAAATAGGACGGAGCAGCTGATTGAGCTGATTTGGTTCAATTCTCATTAAAGCTTCAGCTTTATCAATCAGTTTTTCGCGTACCATATCAACAGCTATTTTAACTGATGCAAAACCGGTTCTCTTGCCAACACGGCACTGCAGCATCCAGAGTTTGCCCTGCTGAATGGTGAACTCAACGTCCATCATATCAGTATAGTGTTTTTCCAGGTTCTTTCTGATTTTATCAAGTTCATCATATAACCGTTTGTTATCTCTTTTCAGTTCTGATATTGGCAGTGGAGTTCTGGTTCCGGCAACAACATCTTCACCCTGAGCATTAAAGAGGTATTCACCGTAGAATACATTTTCTCCGGAAGCTGGATCACGGGTAAAGGCAACACCTGTACCTGAATCTTCTCCCATGTTTCCGAATACCATGGACTGTATATTCACCGCGGTACCCCAGCTTGCAGGTATATCATTCAGCTTTCTATATACGATAGCGCGTTCGTTCATCCATGAACCGAATACCGCACCAACAGCACCCCACAGCTGATCAAAGGGATTATCCGGGAAGTTGTGTCCGGTTTTTTTCTTGATTTCAGCTTTGAATTCTGCAACCAATTCTTTCAAATCATCGGCAGTTAATTCTGTATCAAGAGTGATACCGCGTGCTTCTTTTTTAGCATCCATGATTACTTCAAACGGATCATGTTCGTGCTTATCAACCGGCTTCAGACCAAGCACAACATCGCCGTACATCTGAACAAATCTGCGGTATGAGTCATAGGCAAAACGCGGGTTGTTGGTTCTCTTAATCAATGCCTGAACTGTTTTGTCATTCAAGCCAAGATTAAGGATGGTATCCATCATACCGGGCATGGAAGCTCTTGCACCGCTTCTTACTGAAAGAAGCAGAGGATTTTGTGAGTCTCCGAATTTTGCTCCCATTGCTGATTCAACTTTTTTAAGAGCTGCTTCAACCTGCTTGCGTAATTCTGCTGGATATTTTTTCTTGTTATCATAATAATAGGTGCACACTTCGGTTGTTATGGTAAAACCTGCAGGAACAGGAATGCCGATATTAACCATTTCGGCAAGGTTTGCACCTTTTCCGCCGAGCAGTGATTTCATATCTGCTTTGCCTTCTGCTTTTTTTCCGCCGAAGAAGTAAACATATTTTTTCGCTTTAGTAGCCATTCTTTACGTACTCCTTACTTATATATATTGAGTTTTTATGGTTGTATTTTTTGTTTTAGTAACTTTAAAAATTCTTCTTCCTGCTCTATCCGCAGTTCAATGTTCAGTGTATAAATATCAATATCATCAAGTTCCTTTGCATAGCGGACAAGCTTAACCTTGTCTTTCTGCGTGGTGATGACCGAATGAACATTGGTACTGTAAAACAGTTTTCGTATCTGCTGAATATCTTCCTCAGAATACTTTGCATGATCCTTCAGAATCATTTTATTTTCCGTGTTAATGCCGTTTTGCTGCAATGCCTCAAAAAAGGACTGCGGGTTGGCAATGCCGCTTAAGACCAGACTTTTCTGTCCGCGGAAATCCTCCACGGAGTAACGGGTTCCTGTCTTAATATCGGTAAACCCTGTTGCTGCATACGATGCTTTGAACACAGGGATACCCGGAAGCCGTTGTTTAACCGCTCCGGGAAAATCCGCATTTTCCGAGAATTTGGAATTTGCGATTATAATGTCTGCCCGCTTCAGGGCACTGACCGGCTCCCGTAAATTTCCGGCGGGGAGCAATATTCTTTGTAAACAATTTTCGAGCCATAATTGAGTGTCAAATATTGCGATATTTACCTCTCTGGCTATGTATCTGTGCTGAAAACCGTCATCAAGAATGATTAAATTTACTCCGGTCTCATTTACAAGATTTTGGGCGCCGCTCACCCGGTCTTCAGAAACAGCAGCTGAAAGCCCGCTTTCCAATACGGTTTGATATATTTCATCGCCGCATTCTTCCACTTTGCTTTTCAACTCACCATCTTTCGAGACCAGAACGTACCCCCGGCTTTCCCGCCCGTATCCTCTGCTTAGAACACCGGGATTGTAACCTGCGTTCCTCAGCATCATACCGACTTTTATGACCAGCGGAGTTTTTCCCGAACCGCCTACATTAAGATTCCCCACAGAAACCACAGGCACATCCGCCTTCGTTTGGGGAAGAATTCCTTTTTCAAAGAACATATTCCTGAAGAAGATAACGCCGGCATAAACGGGATTCAGCGGAAGCAGCAACAATCTGAGCCACTGTGTCAACTGTTAAACTCCGATGCCTGCTTACTCAGATAATTCAATTCTTCAGAACATTTTTTAATAACTTTTTCAATCTCATCATTATTTGATTCTTTAGGAATCACAATCGGATCAGAGTATATAAGATTAACCCTGGTAAATAACTTAGGTACCTGAAAGCTATCCCAGCTGCGCAGGTTTCTTTTATTCTTGTACCCAACGCCCAGGAGAAACAACGGCACACCGCTGCGCATTGCTGCAATTATTGCGCCCGGCTTAAACTGTTCTGCCGGTCCGCGTGGTCCGTCAGGAGTAATCAGAACCGATCCTTCAAACTTTGCATAATCGGTCATTATGCCTAATGCTATCTTACCGCCTTTGGAACTGCTTCCTCTTGTAACCGTATATCCCCACTTTCTCAGAATACGGGCAAGCAGCTCACCATCCTTGCTTTGACTGGTAAGCCCGAGATAATTATAACCGCGGTGTGCATACCAGGGATACATCATTCCCCCATGCCAGAAAGCAAGGATAAATCTTTTATTCAGGTTTACATACTGATCAAACACTTCATGATTTGTCCGACGCAATCTGAGTGAACGGCAAAGCATAGTAACCACCACTCCCAAAAGGTAGTGGCCGAGAAAACGGAGAAAATTTTGTTTAGCTTCTCGTATGGTCATATATAAACTTTGTTATTTCATCTGCCGCGGTTTCTGATGCTATTCTTTCACCGAGTTTATTCCGCAGCACGGTAAACTTCTCTTTAATCGTGTTCATTTTTTCAGGTGAATCCAGGATTGCTGATACCTCAGCATAAATCTTCTCTGCATTGCAGTCATTTTGAATAAGCTCCGGCACCACTGTTTCCCCCGCAATAATGTTTGCCATAGCTATGTTTTTTACGGATATTAACATTCTGCCAAGGAAGTAGGTAATACTTCCGGTTTTATAGACAACAACCATAGGCAGAAGGGATAGCCCTGCCTCCATTGTTGATGTGCCGGATTTAATAATTCCGAATTTGGCATATCTCATCAGCTCAAGCGATTTACCGCGTATGAGGGTATATTTTCTGCCGGCTGCATATTCTTCATATATATTGTTCCCGATTGTGGGGGCTCCGGCAACGACTACCTGAAGATTATACTTTTCTGCAAGGCGGCCTGCTGCCTCCAGTGATTCAGAAAAAATTTCCGTTATCTCATGTCTTCTGCTTCCGGGCAGTATCAGCAGAATTTCCTTATCAGGATTCAGCCCGAATTCGCTGAAGAACTCTTCCTTCGGCTGATAGGAATAGTGCCTGAATTTTTCCACCAGCGGATGTCCCGTATATACGCATGGAACCCCTGCCTTATCATACAATGCCTTTTCAAACGGAAAGACACAGAGGATTTTATCCACCAGTTTTTTAATTTTATTTATTCTCCAGGGTGCCCATGCCCAAATCTGCGGAGATATATAGTAAATAACTTTAATGCCGGCTTTCCG
>CAYYJL010000134.1:0-7286 GCA_964472245.1 uncultured Ignavibacteriaceae bacterium
ATTTTGCATGTTCTGCAGTTGGAATGTGAGGAGAAGTAGGAACCCAACGAAGCCCTGTAGCTGCAAAATCCAGGCCTCGTGACCATCCCTCCATGCCAATCACAGTCAATTTGCATTTAACACCGTTTGCGAGCATTCCTTCCTCGTTGAGCAGCCGGGCAAGTTCACCAACTGTTAAGCCATGTATATAAGGTATTTTAAACTGTGATACAAATGAATAGAAGCCATCCTCAACCAGACTTCCTTCGACTTTTCTTCCCCCAAGCGGGTTTGGCCTGTCCAAAACCATAAATTCGATGTTATTCTCGGCAGCTGCTTCCATTGCCAGGCCCATGGTAGATATATACGTGTAGGAACGCGAGCCGATATCCTGTATATCAAACACGAGAATATCAACACCCTTCAGCATCTCAGGGGTTGGTTTACGGGTGCTGCCGTAGAGGGAGAAAACGGTCAGACCGGTTTTTGCATCAGTATATGTATCCACCTTATCTCCTGCAGAAAATTCACCACGTACACCATGCTCCGGTCCGTACAAGGCAACCAGAGTAACATTCGGGTGGCCAAACATCAAATCAATGTTTTGTGTCAGATTAAAATCAACCCCGGTCGGGTTTGTAATCAATCCGACTTTTTTCCCTTTTAAGACAGAAAAGTTTTCCGAAACAAGTACCTGCAATCCGGTTTTGAATTGCGCGGTTAGCACGATTGAAAGGAAAAGGAAAAGACTTAGAATTTTATTCATAATTTTTTACTTAATGTATCAATGGTTGAAGAAATACTCTGCAAAAAGGCGGATGACTCTGTTCTGCAGCTGGCGAGGAGTTCAGCTGCTTCTGCATTATCAGAAAGTGAACTGCAGTTAATCATCACATTATATAATGCTCCGTTTATACAAGGGAGCAGGTATTGCAGAGCAACGCCGGTATCACTGAGTGAATTTTTATTTCCCTTTTCAGCAACTGTTGTTAACAGGGGGACGACTGCTCCGGCAGCTTTTATAACTTCAGCAGGAACCTTTGCAGCATTCAGAGTAGCTGCGGCAATAGCTTCTTTTCTTTTCTGCTGTTCTTCAGGAGTGGCTTTAGGCAGCTTGAATGCAAGCATGACATCATCAAATGCAGCGTTATCTTTTTCGGAAAGGGTAAGCAGTTGATTTTGCAGTGCGGTCAGCTCTTCCAATACACCTTTGAGTTCTTCTTCCACCTCAGCATATTTAGGTTTACCAAGCGTCAGGTTGATTACCATCATGCCAAGGGAGCAGGATATTGCGCCCGCTGCAGCAGCAGCATTTCCCCCCCCGGGGGTTGGGGTTCCGGCAGAAAGACTGTTTATATACTCTGTTAATAAATTTTTCATATTAATTCTCAATCATATATTCGATAATTTTTTCCTGGGTGTTAAAGGGTGCAAGAGCGTTAAGTCCAAGTGAGGAGATAGCTGCTGCAACTGCCTTTTCTTCTGATGCATCAGCAGAGCCGAGGAAGTATCTGCCGGATTGCACTATTGCATCCAATGGCACCAGACCAACTATCTCTGAACCCATCACTTCAGTACCCATTTCTTCTGCCTGCCGCTTAACTTCCTCATATACCTGGTGCATATTGGTTACTGTGTAATTGGTGAGATTAATTGAAACTTGTGTGATTCCGTATTTTTCTAAGGTGACACCCATAGCTTTCACATTCTTAAAAATTCCGGGGATTCTCACGGACTTTCCATCCACCTTTACCACGCTTCCGTCCGCATTACGTTTCAGCTTGCCGGATTCCCGTATGGTTTCAGCAATCTCTTTTGATATATTTTCATCCGTTGTTTTAAGATTAACATTGTATGCAACCAGAAAAAATCTTGCTCCTGTAACCGTTGCTCCCAGTTTTTCGTTATATATTGGCTCGCCAAAATCAGGTTTCCATTCCGGCTGGGTAATTTTTTCTTTCAGACCTTCATACTCTCCCTTACGTATATCTGAGAGATTTGTTCTAGCGGGAGTTCTGGCAGCATCTTCATAAAGATATACGGGCAGGTTCAGTTCATTGGATATTTGGCTGCCAAATCTTTCAGAAAGTGCAACGCATTCCGCAATAGTGGCACCTTTTATCGGAATAAAAGGTACAACGTCTGCTGCACCAAGACGAGGATGCTCCCCTTTGTGAGTTCTCATGTCTATATATTCAGCGCCAGCACGGACAGTTTCCAATGCTCCGTTAAGAACTGATTCAGGTTCTCCTACAAAAGTTATAACAACACGGTTGTAATCAGCATCCGGTTCAAAACTGAGAAGTTTTATCCCCTCTACTGCTTCAATTCTTTTTTTAATAGCGTTCAGTTTTTGGCTGTCCCGTCCTTCGCTCAGGTTGGGCACACATTCAATTAGTTTCATTATTTGATTCCATTTGGATGAGAAAAAATTACTTCGCCTTTTGCGATAGTTGCTACCACGGGGTTTTTGGCAGTGTTGTATATCAGTCCGGTAAGGTCGGATGAATCAATCACTGCAAAATCAGCTTGTTTGCCTATTTCAACCGAACCGGTAAAATAGGAGCGGTTCAGTGCATAAGCAGCATTGAGCGTATAGGCATTCAAAATCTCTTTGATGGACATTTTCATTTTTACCGCTGCCAAAGACATGATGAGATATATATTATCAATATGTGATGATCCGGGGTTATAATCAGTTGCCAGCGCCACTATTGCATCATTCTGCATCAGCTGCCTCGCTGGAGCAAACTGGTAGTTGAGGAAATAGGAAACGCCCGGGAGCAGGACTGCCGCAGTTGGGGAATCTTTGAGCAATGTAATTTCTTTTTCGGTGGCAACCTCCAGATGATCCACGCTTACTGCATTCATACTGACTGCCGCCTCCACGCCGCCTATTGCATTAAACTGATCAGTATGCAGCTTAAGCGCAAGACCATATTGCGATGCTGCATCAAAAATTCTTGTTATCTCTTCAGGAGAAAATGCTGTTGATTCACAAAAGCCGTCACAAAATTCTGTCAGTGATTCATCGGCTATTGCCGGCAGCATCTCCTCTATAAGCAGCTTTATATATCCCTCTCTATCTTCTTTGAATTCAGGGGGGAAGGTATGGGCTCCAAGGAATGTAGGGATAATATCAATGGGGACAAGCTTATTTAGCCGGTTTATAGCCCGGAGCAGCTTCAACTCACTGTCTTTATCAAGTCCGTATCCGGATTTAACTTCCAGTGTGGTAACCCCTTGCCGGATGAAACTTGATACTCTTGGGAGCATGAGCTCGAGTAAATCTTCTTCGGTGGCATTGCGGACGCTTTTCATTGTGGTAATAATCCCGCCGCCAGCTTTTGCAATCTGTTCGTAGGTGGCTCCCTGCAGCTTCATCAGGAATTCTTCAGACCGGTTGCCGGCAAAAGCAGTATGAGTATGGCACTCAACAAAACCGGGGAGTACTGTTGCACCATTCAGTGAAACAATGCGCCACTCAGGGTTTGCCGAGATTTCCTTTTCCTCAATAATGTCAATAATTTTTCCATCCTCAACAACAATGGCTGAGTTCTCCAGAAAATGGAAAACATCCATGCTGCTCCCTCTCCGGAAGAGGGTTCCCGGTTCGGTTATGCCATATATACGATTAATATCCCGGAATAGAGTAATACTCATGGTTATTTCCTCCGGCTGAAGAGCAGCTGCTTATGCACGGGGACGGTCTCACGGAATCCAAACTGATGTAATTTTATTGCAGCTTCAGCTGCGGTGGCAAAATCCTTATATTTTCCGTAATAGAGGAAGTACCGGTTATTGGCATATTCAAAATATATATCATCCATACCTGTTTTTGCTTTAAGTGACATCATTATGGAGTCAGCTGCTTGCGGAGTATCCGTTGTAGAGAAACTGACGCTGTATCCGTCGGCCTCGTATAAGACCTCAGAATCCTCTTCCGCTTCTTCAAACCGGTACCAGTATGTGCCTTCCGGCTGCACTTTTTCATTCTTTTCCGGTATTTTCACAAACTGATGGGGAGCTTCAGAAAAAATTTCATCAGCATTAAAAACAGGGGAGGTGCTATTGGGCGTGAGAGTTTCACCGGATTGATTCTCCTTTTCCTTACTGATATCCTCCTTATCCTTGCTATTCTGGCCGTAGCGGTCAGCAGTGGGGACAGCGGAGCAGTGTAAAAAGAGAAAGAGAGGCAGCATGTACAGTAACTTTACCACCGCCCGGATCATAGTTGTTTGTTTTTTCATGTCAAAAGTTAACCATTTTGACACTTTATTTTAAAGAATTCGGTAGATAGGCAGTAAGATTTACCAGAAAAGAGGGTGAAAAATCACTAAAAAGAATCCCTGTACAACCTCTCAAAATAAAACAGATTACGTAAAAAGCAATGTAAAATCTTTAATTTAAGCCAAAAATTTGTTATTTTTGCAGTATGAAAAAAATGGAATCATATGGCCGTTCCTAAAAAATTAAAGATACTTTTTGTTACCTCTGAGCTTTTCCCGTTCGTTAAGACCGGTGGGCTCGCAGATGTTTCCAACTCTTTGCCCCAGGCATTACATGAGTTGGGACACGAGGTTAGAATCATGGTGCCTAAATATGGTGCCATTGACAGCCGGAAATTCAAGATCCATGATGTGGTGAGACTTAAAGACCTTACAACAAACATTGGTGATAAAGAGGTAACTTTTTCGATAAAATCCTCATTCCTCCCTTCACCCAAAGTAAGAGTGCAGATTTACTTCCTTGAAAATCAGGAGTACTTCGGCTCAAGAAAAAGTCTGTACACAGACCCGATCTCCGGTGATGATTATCCCGATAACGATGAGCGGTTTATCCTACTGAACAGAGGGGTGTTTGAACTGATACTAAAGCTCGGCTGGGTTCCTGATATCATCCATTGTAATGACTGGCAGTGCGGACTAATACCGGCTTACTTCAAAACATTATATAAGGATGAAGAACATTTTCAGACCTTTAATATACTGTTCACCATACATAACCTTTCTTATCAGGGTATTTTTAATAAGAGCAGTTTTAAGAAAACCGGTTTACCGGAGAACTTAAATTCACCTGAAGGTATTTTGCAGGACGGCAAAGTGAACTTCATGAAAGCCGGCTTGACTTTTGCCCACGTGATTAACACAGTTTCAGACAGTTATGCAAATGAAATTTCCTCCAACAAGGAAATTGCCGGAACGCTTCTTCCTTTATTGGAAAAGAGAAAATCTGATATTTACGGACTGGTTAACGGTATTGATTACGGAACCTGGGATCCGCAAAATGATCAGTTCCTCAGCCACCACTACTCCTCTAAGGACCTGGAAGGGAAGCTGAAGAACAAGCAGGAATTGGTTGAACGGTTCTCGCTCAAGTATGACCCGGCCATTCCGGTTATCGGTATCATCTCCCGCCTGTATGATGTAAAAGGCATTGACCTGATTATCGAAGCATTCCCGGAAATAATGAAACGGAATGTGCAGGTAGTGCTGCTGGGTGCCGGAGATAAAAAGTATCAGAATGCTATTGAAAAGCTGAATGATAAATATCCTGAAAAGTTTGCTTCCTACATCGGATTTAACGATGAACTCGCCCACCTGATTGAAGCGGGTTCCGATATGTATCTGATGCCTTCTAAATTTGAACCTTGTGGATTGAACCAAATGTATTCCTTAGTTTACGGCACCGTTCCAATTGTCAGAAAGACCGGCGGCCTTGCAGATACTGTAGTCCGGTTTAACGCAGAAACTGAAGAGGGAACCGGGTTTGTGTTTGAGGAATATTCTGCACAGGCGATGACAGCAGAATTAGACAGAGCCCTGGAAACATTTCAGGACCAGAAGGTATGGGCAAAAATCATCCGTAATGGCATGAAGGTGGATTTCAGCTGGCAGGCATCTGCAAAGAGGTATGTGGACTTATATAAGACCATACTCAGCAGTAAATGAGGCCTGCGCTGTTCCTCGACCGTGACGGAACACTCAACGTTGATGTCGGTTACGTAAAAAATCCTGAAGACGTAGTTTTGCTGCCGGGAGTAGCTGAATCATTACGTCTGCTCAGGGATAAATTTAACTTCCTTTTTATAGTAGTTTCCAATCAATCCGGCATAGCGCGGGGATTGCTGCAGGAAACAGATGTTTTACAGGTAAATGCAAGACTTGATTCTCTTTTGAAAGAATCCGCGAATATATCCATTGACCGGTATTACTGGTGCAAACATCATCCCGATTATGGTGATGTTAATGACTGTGATTGCAGGAAGCCAGCTCCGGGCATGTTACTTTCGGCTGCTGAGGAGTTTGATATAGATCTTTCCCATTCATTTATGATAGGGGATAAGATATCTGATGCGGAAGCAGGATATAATGCCGGTGTAAGGTCAATTTTACTTGTACCCAGTGATTTTTCCGGTGAGAAAGATTTTTCCTTGTTGCAAAACCCTGACCTTTTCCCCAATTTTGTAGCTTATAATTTTTCGGAGGTTTGTGATCTCGTTATCCAGAATTTTTAAAATTCGAATTGTTCTTTCAGTTCTAATATTCGCTGCCGGCGCTCTAATCAGCGGCTGCAGTGAAGACCCCTCATCAGTTGGTTCCGGTATCCTGCCTGATAAAATTTCAATTAAAGAATATAATTCAGCTGTTGACGCACCTGTTGCACAGTCAGCAAACTTTTCAAAAGTATTATCACTCAACAACGCCGGCA
Source organism: uncultured Ignavibacteriaceae bacterium (assembly GCA_964472245.1). Lineage (GTDB taxonomy): Bacteria > Bacteroidota > Ignavibacteria > Ignavibacteriales > Ignavibacteriaceae > H2-BAC3. The sequence goes on from CAYYJL010000134.1 coordinate 6,691, forward strand.
TATTTTTGGTTGGCAGAAGTGAGGGGGTAAATGCTACGTCACTAATCCGGTTTGATTTTTCTGTTTTCCCTTACAAAACAGACCTCCTTAACGACAGCTTAACCATCTTATCAGCACAGGTACGTCTTACTCCGTTCTATAATTTTGGAGACACTGCAAGCGTACTGCCGCTTGAAGTTTATAAAGTATATACTAACTGGTCATCCGGAACAATTACAGCCGATAGCGCCGGCGAATTGGTTGCACCCCGGATTGACAGGATAGTGAGCGGCTCCCGTGAATTCTTTGATTCACTGTATAAGTTCAAAATTTCCACTGACTTGGTTAAAGAGTGGCTCATGGCTGCCAGCAGTGATACACTTGGTTATGTTGATAATGGTATCATGCTTTCTTCTGCGGCAAATGCCTCTAAAATTGTTGGTTTCCGCTCATTTTCCGGTGATCCCAATATCATTCCTTCAATAGAACTGATACTTCAAAAACCGGGCAGTTACACTGACACCGTTGTCTATAATCTGCTGGAAGATATACATTTTGTTGAGGGGGCAGCCCCAAGCATTCCTGCCGGCAGACTGTTTACACGCAGCGGTATGGTT
>CAYYJL010000135.1:0-7235 GCA_964472245.1 uncultured Ignavibacteriaceae bacterium
AAACTTTCCCCTGCCGGATACGGAGAAGCGCCAAGGCAAAGTACATTGCTTTGCGTATTACACCCGACGGCAAACTGGAACTGGTATTGCCGGCAGCTGCAAAGGTTGAAGATGGCATCAGCATACTGGAGAAAAACAAAGCATGGATCAGGAAAAGAAGAAAGCTTCTGAGGGATGGAGACGGCGGATATTACTACATGGGGGAACGAATTCAGGTTGCACGTGAGTACTCCACAGAAGTAGGTGAGCATCACCTTCGCCTGAAAGCAGGTATGCTTACAATAACGAGTCCGGATGGTTCTACGATGAAGACAACAACCATATATAACGGATTTATCCGTCAGCAGGCAAAGCGGTATCTGATTCCCCGTGCGGAGGAACTGGCTGTGAAGTACAATTTTTCCGTAACACGGTATTCCCTGCGGCAGCAGAAATCCCGCTGGGGCAGTTGTTCCAGTAAGGGGACAATTTCCTTGAATATCAATTTGATGAAGTGTCCTTCTGAAGTAATTGATTATGTTATCGTACACGAGTTTTGCCACCTGAGATATATGGATCACTCGCAAAAGTTCTGGGGGGAAGTTGAAAAGTATATACCGGAGTATAAGAAACTCCGCAAACAATTAAAATTTTATTCGAGAGTAAACTAAATGGCAGAAAATCCGGAATCAAAATCCGGGCACAAAGCAGGTTATGTATCAATTATCGGTTTGCCCAATGCAGGCAAATCCACATTGATGAATGCAGTGCTCGGCCAAAAACTTTCCATCACAAGCAAAAAGCCCCAAACCACCAGAAAGAAGATTGCGGGTATTTTGTCCGAAGAGGGATATCAAATTGTATTTCTGGATACTCCCGGCATATTGGAGCCGCAATACCTTCTGCAGGAAAAGATGAGCAAGTTCATTGAGTACTCCTGTGCTGATGCAGATGTGCTTCTGTTTATTTTTGATGCACAGGGGATAAAATCCCTTAAGCGCCTTTTTGATGAAAATTTTGCTCCACTGCTTGAGCGTTACAAATGGAAAAAGAAACTCCTGCTGCTGAATAAAATTGATTTAGTTACTCAGGAATCTGTAAAAGCAGGTATGGAGCAGATAAATGAACATTATAAATTTGACGAAATAATTCCCGTTTCTGCATTATTAAATATTGGTACTCCGTATATAGTTGAAAGAATACTTGAGGCATTACCGGTGCATCCCAAATTTTTTGAAGATGACCGTATTGCAGAAGAAACTGAACGCTTTTTTGTCTCTGAAATAATCAGGGAAAAAATATTTGAAATGTACAGTGAAGAAATACCATACAGTACCGAAGTATTGATAGAGGAATTTAAGGAGAGGGAAAACACTAAGGATTTTATCTCAGCTGTTATTCTTGTTGAGCGTGAATCACAAAAACCGATTATCATCGGCAAACAGGGGGCTGCAATTAAAAAACTGGGCGAAGCTGCAAGAAAAGATATTGAATCATTCCATGGAAAAGACGTGTATCTTGAACTCCGTGTAAAAGTACAGGAAAACTGGCGATCGGATTCCAACATGCTGAAAAAATTCGGTTATGAGCAGTAGTACCGTAACAGAAAAACCGGGCAGAGTCCGCGCAGAGTTTTTCCTGCTGCTGACCGCATTAATCTGGGGCGGGACTTTTTCGCTTATAAAAGCTGCGTTGGATGATGTCTCCGCAATGGTGTTTGTATCACTCCGTTTTGGACTGGCATCAATAATACTCTTTTTTGTTTTCCGGAGTTCATTAAAGGGTGTTGGAAAACAAAACATAAAGGACGGCGCGGTTTTGGGTTTTCTGCTGTTTGCCGGCTTTATTACACAGACACTGGGATTAAAAGAAACGACCGCAACCAAATCCGCTTTTATTACCGGTACTTTTGTGGTGCTTACTCCTATTTTCCAAGTGTTGATTGAAAAACGGATTCCAAGTTTAATCAATATTGTTGGAATCATTATTGTTTTTACAGGAATTGCTTTTCTTTCTTCCAAGGGGGATTCCGCTTTTGATATTTTTAATGAGCTTGGTTCAAACTTTACCTTTGGAGATTTTTTAACTTTTCTCTGTGCAGTATTTTATGCACTATATATCGTTTATCTGGATATTATCAGTTCCAGGAATGACTATAAATTTTTGACCTTTTTTCAGATTTTTGTGACACTTATTCTATCGGTCATTTCCATTCCGCTGCTGCATATTACACACGTAGAATACGCGTATATAAATCCTTCTGAACTGGTGATTTTTGCGATATTATACACTGCGTTGTTTGCCACCATCATAACTACCATGCTGCAAACAAAATACCAGCGCGGAGTTACACCTACAAAAGCCGGTATTATCTTTTCCTTTGAGCCGATTTTTGCCGCTCTTTTTGCTTATATTTTCCTGAGTGAAATTCCCGGTTTTGCGGGAATCATAGGGGCTGTGCTGATTTTTACCGGTATCATTATTACGGAAATCTTTCCGGGAAGGGCAAAATAATCTGTGAGCAAAAAAATGCTTTACACCATTATGGTTGAAGGGCTTGTGCAGGGTGTCGGCTACAGATATTTTGTCAGAACGGCTGCAGAAAAAACAAATGTAAAAGGCATTGTGAAAAATCTGATGAGCGGAGATGTATATATAGAAGCAGAAGGAAGCGAAGGGGATATGGAGGAATTCCTTGCGATGATTAAACGCGGTCCGCGTGCAGCGTTTGTAAGAGAACTTAAAATTGATAAGACAACCGAATTGAAGAATTACAAAAAATTTGAGGTTACATTTTGAAAATTCGTGTCGGCAACGGTTTTGATATACACCGTCTTGTACCCGGCAGAAAGCTGATACTTGGCGGGGTAGAAATACCTTTTGAGCTGGGGCTTGATGGTCACTCAGATGCAGATGCTCTTCTTCACGCTCTCTGCGATTCGCTGCTTGGAGCCCTGGCTTTAGGAGATATCGGCAAGCACTTTCCTGATACTGATGATAAATACAAAGGAATTGACAGCAGGAAACTGCTGGCCCATGTTAATGAGTTGATCGGCTCCAAAGGGTGGGGGCTTGTTAACACAGATATCATGGTTATTTGTGAAAAACCAAAAATAGCAAAGTATATACCGGAAATGCAGAATACAATTGCCGGAATTCTTTCCTGTGAGGTTGATGCTGTTTCCATTAAAGCAACAACGGCAGAAAAACTCGGCTCGCTTGGCAGGCAGGAGGGTATCGCGGTATATGCTGTTTCCCTGTTAGAAAAAAGGTCCTGATGTTTGAAAATATACTTACCTCAATTTCAGATTTTTCACCGATTACGGTGTATCTGGTATTGCTGTTTCTCCCTTTTATTGAAAATATTTTTCCCCCGTCACCAAGTGATGTTGTTATTGTTGTGTGCGGCTCCATTGTGGCATCAGGCGGGCTGAATTTTATACTCGCACTTATGCTTACTATTCTTGGCAGTGAAGCCGGTTTCCTTTTCCTGTTTTATCTTGGTATTCAAACCGATAAACGAATCGTTCAGGCAGGTAAATTGAAATTCATATCAAAAGAAGCACTTGATACTGCTGAGAACTGGTTCCGGAAGTACGGATTTGGTTTAATTATATTTAACAGGTTTTTACCCGGCATACGGTCGGTTATTGCATATTTTGCAGGAGTCAGTGAGCTCCCCGTAAAAAAGACAGTGATATACTCCAGTATCAGTGCGCTGATGTGGAATTTTCTTCTGCTGACTCTTGGTTTTTTTATTGGTGATAACATTAAGCAGGTAGATGAAGTGCTCTCAACCTATACGAATGCATTTATCATGCTCCTTACCGCTGTCTCTCTCTTTTTTATATACCGTTTTATCCGGAAAAAATACAAGACTGCATGAAGATATTTTCCCGTAAATCTTTAACTCCGGAAGAAAAACAGCAGCGCAGTAAGGACCGCCGGCTGTTGATTCTTTCGGGACTGCTTTTCGGGTTTTCGTTTTCTCCAATGCCTTTCCCGTTTACACTTTTCTTTTTCCTTCCCCCGTTGCTGATTGTTCTTGAAAAGCGTGATACTGCCCGCAGTATATATGCCGCATATTATCTTATGTTGTTTAGTGCAAGTGCGGTTTCAGTCTATTGGGTAGGGGCATTTACCGTGATGAAGGATCCCTTTCTGATGATATCAGGGCTCCTCCTGTTTTTTGTAAATCCTTTGTTCCTCTCAGTACAGGTTCCGCTCTATATATTAGTAAGGAAGTATGTTGGAAAAACCGCTGCACTGCTGCTTGTTCCTCTGTTTTGGACAATTAATGACTACCTGTATATGTTCACGGATTTTAGTTTCCCCTGGACAAGTGTGGGGCACGCATCCGCTAATTTTAACAGCTTTATCCAGATAGCCGATATGATTGGCTCCCTGGGTGTCGGGCTGCTCGTTTTATATATTAACTTATTCCTTTATCTTGGTTACAAGAAATATGTACATGATAAAAGACCGGTGAATGTTTATACTATTACCGCAGTGATGCTTTTGGTGATTCCCCTCTTGTATTCATTATATCCTCAGCCAAAAGAGCAAACAACAACTCTTTCGGTGGGTATCATTCAACCCGACCTGGACCCGTATGATAAGTGGGCAGGCAGCAACCTTAATGATATACTTGATTTGTACCTTCATCTTTCCGATAGTGCAGTTGGTCTGGGCGCTAAACTGTTGGTCTGGCCTGAGACTGCTTTGCCTGCATATGCTTTCAGCGGTGCCTATCCGGATGTGCAGAGCAAAATCGAATTGTTTTTGCAGCAAAAAAATGTTGCTCTCCTGACGGGTATGCCTGACCTGCAATACTTTACTGAAGGTAATGCCCCTCCAAAGTCCAAGTACAGCAAAGAGGGGGGCTATTATTACCGTACTCATAATGCAGCGTTTCTTCTGCAGCCGGGACATCCCATGCAGCGATTTTCAAAGCGGAAGCTGGTTCCATTCGGCGAAAAAATTCCATATGCTGATGAACTCCCATGGCTGGGGGCACTCTTTAAATGGGGCGTTGGGCTCTCCGGCTGGAATGAAGGAATTGAGGAGGAGTTATTGACTCTGTATCGTTACGATAAAGCGGGTAAGGGGGATGTTACTGATTCCGTTAAAATTCTCCCACTGATCTGTTATGAATCAGTGTATCCTCTCCACACAAAGAAATATGCCTCAAAAGGGGCTCAATTGCTCGTGGTTGTGACCAATGATTCCTGGTACGGGAACACCAGCGGGCCGTATCAGCACCGGGATTTTGCAAAACTCCGCGCGGTGGAAAACCGCCTCCCCGTCATCCGCGCAGCCAACGGGGGAATCAGCTGTATAATAGATGAAAGGGGAATAATACACACTTCTCTCCCCATGTACACCAAAGGTATAATAGTTGAAAGTATGGCCTTACCGCTCTCAAAATGAGGTCAAAAGTTCCCAAATTTGAATTTGCGGATTTTTTAGAGCACTAAAACCAACCAGCGTACTGCCGATTCATATTGCATATAATTACAAAATCTCTTAGTTTTACCCCTGAAAATCATAAAAGTGGTAAGATATGCCAGCTTTTATCGGTGAATTCTCGAGTGGTTTGATGCGATAGTTTTAATGGATGGCGTTGTTCAGGACCACTTGCTGAGGTGATTCAATTACTAAAACATTTTGAGGAGCAATATGTCCCGATTGAGCAAATACTTTATTTTTTTATTTCTGACTTTACCCATTTTTGGCGGGTCAGGAATCTTTCAAACTTATGTTGTGGTGAACCTGAATAGTGGTGGTAACTCTTTTTATGCAGGAAGCACCAACCCGGATGGCGCAACCAGATGGGATGCTGTTGATCTCGGCACTATCACGAGTTCAACTTCTTTACTCCTTATAGGAGGGGAAATTAAAACGTTTAAAAATGGCGGGTCTGATGTTACTGGGGCCGCTTTATTTTATAGGGTATACAAGTCAGGTGATACTCCCGGAAGTTATTCCTCTTTTAGTTTGCCGTTTGCAGAAAATTTAGTGAATCCTGGTGATCAAAAATGGCAAAGTCTAAGCAACTCAATCCAATTAAGAAGCTTGATGACGTCACCGGGCACATGGGTTATTGATATTTACTGGGAAGCTTATACCAATATTGATGGCACGCATCAAAATACAGGTGGCGGTTCAAAAAATGTTACTGGTGATGCTACGTTACCGGTTGAATTGGTTTCCTTCACTTGTGAAGTTGTTGACTATGTCGTCAACCTCAACTGGGCAACTGCTACAGAAATAAATAACTTTGGTTTTGCTGTTGAAAGAAAAGCTGCAGGTTCAGACTGGAATCAGGTTGCATTTATTGAAGGCAGCGGTAACTCTAATGCCCCTAAAGTATATAACTACCTGGATAAAAATGTTGACAGAACCCAAAATTATCAATACAGACTGAAACAAATTGATAACGATGGTACTTTTGAATACAGCCACGTAGTTGAAGCAAACTTTGCTGCTCCCGTTACATTTAATCTGGATCAGAATTATCCCAACCCGTTTAATCCCTCAACCAAAATCCGCTTTTCGGTTCAGAAAGACGAACATGTTTCCTTGCAGGTATATACCATTGACGGAGAAAAAGCAGCGGAATTATTTAACGGCCCTGCTTCCGCAGGCGTTAATTATGAGTTGGATTTTAACGGAGAGAATCTTTCCAGCGGAGTATATTACTATAAATTAGTATCAGCAAGCGGAACTCAGGTTCGCAAAATGCTGCTGATGAAATAAATCTTACTAAAGAAAATACTTTTCAAAAGCCTCGCCAATGTGCGGGGCTTTTTTTATCCCCTCAGCAGCGCAGTGAGCATCTCTTCAATCTGACCGAATCTTGAATGATAATCTTCCTGACTGCGGCGGATTACCTCCTGTGCCTCTGCTTTATCGTATATATGCGTGATTTCACATTTAGGTGTGGTCACTCCCGGGATTTCCTTATACGTTAAAAAGTAATGCTGAAGCCGCTCAATTATCTGTTCCGGGACATCCTGAATGTCTGTATACTTGGAATATATTGCATCATCTTTCAGTACAGCAATAATCTTATCATCAGCTTCGTTGCCGTCTAACATTCTGAATCCTCCGATGGGAATTGCCTCCAGAATTATATCCCCATGCTGTATAGTTTTCTCTGACAAGACACATATATCCAGCGGATCGCCATCCCCCTCAATATTAGTTCTGCCTGATTGCTGCATGGTGAATTCGGCTATTTTTTCACCGCAATA
>CAYYJL010000136.1:0-7165 GCA_964472245.1 uncultured Ignavibacteriaceae bacterium
GGGACTTTGTAACAGAAAAACTGTTGAAATCCTTGTTTCCGAAGGACCCGAAAGAATTAATGAACTGATAGAGATTGGGACTGAGTTCACTTTTAAGAATGGCACACTGCATCTTGCAAAAGAAGGGGGACATTCTCAGGCGAGAATTGTAAATGCAAAGGATTTAACAGGGCGGGAAGTGGAGCGGGCACTCTTAGAAAAAATTCATACACACCCGAACATAACCGTGATGGAAAACAGTATTGCGATAGACCTTATCACGGAACACCACCTTAAAAAGAAGAGTAATTCGGTAAATTGTTTCGGAGCATATATACACGATCCCGTTTCGGGTAAAATAATAAAAGTTGTATCTTCCATTACCGTACTGGCAACCGGCGGCTTAGGGCAGATATATCTTCATACAACCAATCCGGATATAGCAACAGGAGACGGCTGCGCAATGGCATTCCGTGCCGGGGCTCAGCTTGCCAACATGGAATTTATACAGTTTCATCCTACCTCCTTATTTGAACCGGGACGATCTGAAAATACGAGTTATGCATTCCTGATTTCTGAGGCGGTTCGTGGCCATGGTGCTAAATTATTAAATAAAGCAGGGGAACGATTTATGCCTGCTTATGATGAACGCGCAGAGCTCGCTCCCAGAGATATTGTTGCCCGTGCCATTGATGCTGAACTTAAAAAACGGGGAGAGGATTTTGTCTATCTTGATGCAACAGGTTTTGGCAAAGAAGAGCTTTTGGAACATTTTCCCAATATATATAATAAATGTGTTGAAATCGGCATTGATATGAGCAGGGAATATATTCCAGTGGTTCCTGCCGCACATTACTCATGCGGAGGTATAGTTGTAGATGAATACTCAAGAACATCTATTAACCGGCTGTATGCTGTAGGTGAAACTTCAATGACCGGGGTTCACGGAGCAAATCGTCTGGCAAGCAACTCGCTCCTGGAAGCATTGGTATTTGGTAAACGTGCAGCTTGGGATATTAAGAATACGCTTGAGCCGGCAATTATCTCTGAAAATATACCTGATTGGGATGATTCAGATACGATTACTGCTGATGAAAAAGTGCTGATATCACATTCTGTTAAGGAACTGAAGCTCCTGATGTGGAATTATGTGGGCATAGTCCGTTCAGACTTGCGGCTTTCTTATGCAGAGCGAAGGATAAATAACCTTCTAAAAGAAGTGAACGATATATACCACAAAACAAAGGTATTCCCTGGCCTTTTGGAATTACGGAATATTGTGGAAGTAGCCCGTCTCATCGTTCTTTCGGCTAAGATGAGAAAAGAAAGCAGGGGATTGCACTATAACACCAACTATCCGGATCTGATTTCTGAAACCGGACAAGACAGTGTTATCCGGGCATAGATTGTTTTTCTATATAATCTTCTACTAAGCCATACCGAAGTCCCCTCGTACTTACTGTTACAGATGTTAGGTTGAGGTATTTACATATTTCATACAATATTACTGTACCTGCAGTAAGAACATCTTCTCTTCCTTTAACCACAGGATAAGTTTTTAATATCTCTTCAGCCGACAGAGAACCTAATGTGACGGCAAATTCATGGAGTTCTGACTGTGAAAGCCGGCTGCCCTCGATTGCGGCCTCATCATAATTTTTTAGTTTTTCCTTAATGGCTGCCAAGGTTGTGGGAGTACCGGCAACCGCTATCGGATATACATTGTCGTTAACTACTTCTGTAAACTCTTTTGCCTCTGATTGTAAAATCGAAAGTATATAATCCGTCACCTCTTGCGAAGGCATTTTTTTTCCGTTAAATCTTTCTGTTAACGATACAACCCCTATTGGAAGACTCACCTTGAGTTTAATTTCTCGTTTGCTACCGTATATTAATTCCGTGCTGCCGCCCCCAATATCAATGACCAGAAACCTGCCTTCCGGTTTAGAAGCAACTACACCCAGGTATGAAATTCTGGCCTCTTCCTCACCCGGAATAATGTTAATCTTTATTCCTGACTCTTTTTCAACCTTATTGAGCACCTCCTTCGCATTTTTTGCTTTCCTGTACACATTGGTACCTGCCGCGATAACGGCATCACAATTGTTTTGATTTATAATTCCTTTTAACTCAACCATTATTGAATTGAGTAATTCTGCCTTAGCCGGTGAAATTAATCCTGTTTCTGATACCCTTTCTCCAATACGGGGAATATAGTGGTGGTCTGAAATAACTTTCAGACTGTTCTGTTCAACTTCTGCAATCAGCAGCAGGATGGTATTTGTGCCTGCATCAATAGCCGCTATCTTCTTCATTTTGCTTATTTTACGGTTCAATTTTGAATCAATTCTAGCATGAAACTTATAAATAAAATCGTAGTTTTTATAACGGCAATTTCCGGAATCGTTTGGTTTGGCACTGCATTAACCCGCCAGATGGTATATTACAGTTTTTTTACTCCGCCAACACTTAATTTGCGTCCCGAACTAACTGAAATAAACCTGGTGCCCGTGTTTTTACCGATTCTGCCTGTGGTTGTAGTGTATGTAGTCAGTTTCGGAATATTCATAGCAGGTGTGTTACTTTCCCTCATTACGGTTAAGCCGGAGTTCAGGAAAAACGGCTGGTTATTTATTGTAGCTGTTATGATATTCTTGACTCTTCCATTTGAAGGTTATCTCATTTATAATTATGATTTTCCGTTTATTCAGGCAGCTAATTCAGGTTCTGTAAATGCATCCGTGTTGTTTGATGCCCTGTTAAAACGGTTGACGGTGCTCAGCGGTTTTCCCATAATTCAGCTCTGTTGTTATGCAGCAGTTGTTTTTCTTGTTATCTTCAAACCATTGACAAAGCTAACGGTAAATAATGAAGATTAAAGAAAAGGAATTTGAACAAATCATTGAAGAACTTAAAGCACTTGCCGGGGAGCTTGGCGCTGCAGTGCGTTTTGAAAAGGGAGATTTTAAGGGAGGGTATTGTCTTCTTAAGGATAGCAGGGTTATAGTGATTAATAAAATGGCCAATACTCAGCGTAAGGCAATAATACTTTCTAAAGCACTTAAAGAAATTGGGGTGGATAACATCTACTTATCTCCGAGAATTCGGGAAGTTATTGACGAAATGGTAGAGGTTGATGACAAACAAGGTTAAGATAGCAGTTATTAACGGTCCAAATCTGAATTTGCTTTCAGAAAGGGATCCGGTCAAATACGGGAGTCTTAGTTTGGAGGAAATTGCTGAAAAGCTGGAAGCTGCATACCCTGAGTGTGAATTTAGTTTTTACCAGTCAAATATTGAGGGGGAAATAATAGAGAAACTGCATGAAATCAGGAAAACCTCACATGGTCTTATCATCAATTGCGGGGGATTCAGCCATACTTCCGTTGCTATACATGATGCACTTCAACTAGTCCCTATTCCAAAAATAGAGGTTCATTTATCGCATTTGGCAGCCAGGGAAGAGTTCAGGCAAAGGATGCTGACAGCAGCGGCCTGTGACGGATATCTGAGCGGATTTAAGGAAAAGGGGTACCTGGCGGCGGCGTATCTTATTTTGCAAATGTTAAGGACGACAAATGATTAAGGCAATAGTTTTTGATTTAGATAATACCCTGGTTGATTTCATGAGAATGAAACGGCGCGCAATTGAGGCAGCTATGATTTCAATGATTGATGCGGGACTGAATCTCACACTTGAGCAAGCGATTCAAAAAATAGACACTATTTATAAAGAACAGGGTATTGAATATCAGCAGGTATTTGATCAGTTCCTGACCCAAACTATCGGTAAAATTGATTATAAAATCCTTGCTGCGGGTATCGTTGCATACCGTCGTGAAAGGGAAGCGGCACTTATCCCATATCCGCACGTTTACTCCACGCTGAATAAACTGATCAGAAGAGGTCTAAAACTTGGTATTGTTTCAGATGCTCCCCGCCGGGAAGCATGGCTGAGACTGGCATATCTCAATTTCCACCATTATTTTGATGAAGTGGTAACTTTTGAGGAAACCGGCCAAAGGAAACCAAATGCTGCTCCGTTTTTAGAGGTTTTAAACCGCTTGCAGGTTAATCCGGAAGATGCCTTAATGGTGGGCGATTGGGCTGAAAGAGACATTTTGGGAGCAAATGAGGTCGGAATGAAAACCGCATTTGCCCGGTATGGTGATACATTTAATACCGTATCCCATAATGCCGATTATGAACTTAAAGATATCTCGGAAATATTAAAGTTACTTGACAACTGATTGCACATAAATTGTTTTATTTAAGTAACTTATTCCTTATATTTCCGAAATAAATTCCTGATGATTGGAAATTTGCAGTGGTAAAAGATTATAATATTCAGAAGCTTTACTACTCAATCAGTGAGGTTAGTAAAATCACTGAAGTTGAGGATTATGTACTGCGTTACTGGGAGACTGAGTTTGATGGATTAAAACCACAAAAAAACCGGTCCGGAAACCGTGCCTATACCAATCAGGATATTCAGTTGATTCTCGTTATCAAGGAACTCATCCGCGAGAAAAAATATACTATTGAAGGTGCAAAAAAGATACTTTCTGAGGTAGTGACACTGGAGGAACTCAGAAAATTTGAAGCCGCAAATCCTCCGGGTAAGACACTTGAGCCCCTGAAATCCGGCCAAAAGAATTCACTGTATAATGAGCTGACTGAACTCAGGAAATTACTGGAAGAAATTTACAATAAACTGTAACGGAACGTGGCGCAGCCCGGTAGCGCACTACCTTGGGGTGGTAGGGGTCGCGGGTTCAAATCCCGCCGTTCCGACACAATGAAAAGGTACTTACCAATAGTACCTTTTTTTATTATTTGAGTTGGTAATTTGTATTACCAAAATGAGGAACACATGCTAATACCTGATGAAAAACCAAAATCATTTTGCGGCATATTCGGTGTTTACGGCACTCCAAATGCTTCATTAGATACGTATTACGGCCTGCACTCTCTGCAGCACAGGGGGCAGGAAGCCTCCGGTATTATATCCCGCTCCACAAACCCTGCAGGAAAATCAGTATTTAATATTGTTAAAGGAGACGGTCTTGTTTCTGAGGTTTTTTCCGATTCCTCAGTTTTACAAACAATTCTTCAGGGCAATTCTGCAATCGGACACAACAGATATTCCACAACAGGATCCTCCTTTCACGGCAAAAACATACAGCCGCTATATGTGCATTACCGCCACGGCAATCTTGCTGTCGCACATAATGGGAATCTGACCAATGAAAGAGAGTTAAGGGAAGAACTGGTGGATACCGGTTCCATATTCCAGACCACTACAGATACAGAGGTAATCCTGCACCTTATAGCCAAAAGCAGGATGGATGATCAAGTTGATCAGGTGAAAGATGCACTTTCCCGGGTTGAGGGTGCCTATTGCCTGCTTATACTTTCTGATGATAAACTTATTGCAGCAAGGGATCCGCATGGATTCAGACCGCTGTGCATTGGAAAAAAAGACGGATATTATGTTATAGCTTCAGAAACTTGTGCATTTGATATGATCAGCGCTGAATATATACGCGACGTTGAACCGGGGGAGTTGGTTGTTATTGATGATGAAGTATTGAAAACAGGTACGATAAAAAGCTATACAATTTTTGATGATGCGCGGGTTTCAAAAAAACACTGCATTTTTGAATTTGTATATTTTTCCCGCCCGGACAGCAAAATCTATGGGCACAGTGTAGATAAAGTACGCCGCAGATTAGGTAAAATTCTCGCCGATTATTATCCCGTTGTTGATAAAGATGGCGAGAAGGTAATTGTCATCAGTGTACCGGACAGCTCTAATACCGCAGCGTTGGGTTACGCAGCACGATTACAGGACAAGGGTATTAATGCAAAACTGGAAATAGGTTTAATCCGCAGCCATTATATCGGAAGGACATTTATTCAACCGGGACAGGGAAAAAGGGAAATGGATGTTAAAATTAAATTCAATACTGTAAAAGGGGTGTTAGAAGGAAAAACAGTTGTTGTGATTGATGATTCCATCGTACGCGGAACTACTTCAAAATTATTAATCAAACTGATAAGACAGGCAAATCCGAAGGCAGTTCACATGAGAATTTCTTCTCCGCCTATTATCAGTCCTTGTTTTTATGGCATGGATTTTCCTAACAAGGAAGAGTTAATTGCAAACAAGCAGAACAACGATATCGAACAAATAAAAGATTATCTGGGAGTTGATTCACTCGCATATTTAACAGTGCCCGAATTATTACAATCAGTTTATGAGGAGCCGACGGAAAACTTTTGTACTTCCTGTTTTTCAGGTATATATCCAACAGCAGTAAACACAAATTTTATCAAAGAAATGCATGAAGCTTAATGTTTTTATTTTCCTCCTTTTAATTTCAGTTCCTGTTCAATTATTTTCTCAAACCACATATTACGTAAAGTTTTCAAAATCAGTTGACTCCGGCATGCTTGAGCGGTTTGTTGCCGGTCAGCAGGTGATGACTCAGGCAAGATCAGCCGCACTCAACCAATTAAAAACAAGTTACCTTGGTGGCGGAATTGGCAGGCATATACCTGAACTCAGTAATATAGTCGCCATCAGGAACAGCGGTGCATGGCAGCTACAGACTGATGATATTGTTCCTGAACTGCGAAGCTATATTGAATATATACAGCCAGCGGGTAATTATAAGATTAATCTCACACCAAACGACAGTCTTTTTGCATCTCAGTGGTCGCTTAACAAAATTGGTGCTCCCGCCGGGTGGGATTTAACCGGAGATGAAGATTCTATTATAGTTGCGATTATTGATACCGGTATTGATTACCTGCATCCTGATTTATCTTCCAAGATATATATAAATCCCGGAGAAACCGGAACGGACAGCCAGGGCAGGGATAAAAGAACGAACGGTATTGATGATGACGGCAACGGATTTATTGATGACTTCCGCGGTTGGGATTTTACAGACCGGGTTGGTTTTCCGTATGATTCAACGGGAGGCGACTATCTCGACTGGGATAATGATCCCATGGATGACAATACATTCTCGCACGGAACCGCGGTAGCAGGTATCATTGGTGCAGATACGAATAACGGCATCGGTATTGCCGGGGTTGCAAGAAAAGTGAGATTGATGAATCTCCGTGCTTTTGACCCGGACGGTTTCGGTGAGGAAGATGACGTTGCAGCAGCTGT
>CAYYJL010000137.1:0-7143 GCA_964472245.1 uncultured Ignavibacteriaceae bacterium
ATTGCATATTGTATAGTGTCTTCAGCCAATGCTGAAGTATCTGCACTGAACCACACTGGCTTTTTATATACGGAATCACTGTACCCCAGTATATTCCATGCTTCTTCACCAAAGTGTGGAGCAAGCGGGGCGGTCATCAGCACAAATCGCTCAAGTGCATACTTCTGCATCGGGGCACTGCAGCCGGCCATATGTTCTTTTAACTCATTAAGCAATTCCATCAGCGCGGCAATGGCAGTATTAAAACGGAAATTTTCCATCTCCGCTTCATATTTGGCAATAGTCTGATTCACTTTTCTGTACACGGTTTTTTCTGCTCCCTGCAACGCAGTTATATCCGCTGAGGTAATTGCGGAAATATTTTTCACTGATATATATTCCTGCAGCAGGTCATATACCCTTTGTATAAACCGTTCCGTACCCGTGATACCTTTATCTGACCAGTCACCCCCCTGGTCATACGGCCCCATAAACATCAGGTACATACGGAAAACATCAGAACCGTATTTCACGATAAACTCATCCGGATTTACCACATTCCCGCGGGATTTGGACATCTTTGCACCGTTGTTGGTAATCGTCCCCTGATGCAGCAGTGTCTTAAACGGCTCATCGGAGTGAGTCATTCCTATATCACGCAAAAACTTATGTATAAAACGGGAGTAGAGCAGATGCATGGTTGCATGTTCCGCACCGCCTACGTACATATCAACGGGAGTCCATATATCACCAAGCTTTTTATCAAACGGATTATCGGCAATGTGCGGATTCAAATAGCGGAAGTAATACCAGGATGAATCAACAAACGTATCCATCGTATCCTGATCACGTTTAGCCGGCTTACCGCAGTGCGGACACGTAGTGTTTATATATCCCTCATGTGAGGCAAGAGGAGATTCGCCGGTCGGTTTGAACTGTATATCATACGGAAGCTCAACGGGCAGTTGATCTTCAGGAACCGGTACTTCTCCGCAGTCGGGGCAGTGTACAATCGGAATCGGTGTACCCCAGTAACGCTGGCGTGAGATTAACCAATCACGCAGCCGGTAGTTTATTCTTCTCTTCCCTGCTGATAATTTTTCCAAATGGTTTATTACCGATGACTTAAACTCCTCTGAATCCATTCCGTTAAACTCTCCGGAATTTATCATGGTGCCATTATCAGTAAACGCTTCGGTTAATTCGTCTGGTGCATTGGTGCCTTCCTGCATTATGACTTTTCTTATTGTCATATCGAATTTTATAGCGAACGCAAAATCCCGCTCATCATGTCCCGGAACTGCCATAACGCAACCCGTACCATAAGTAAGCAAAGCATAATCTGCAATCCATACCGGAATCTTTTCACCATTCACAGGATTAACCGCAAACGCACCTGTTGGCACTCCCGTCTTTTCCCGCACCGTGGATGTTCTGTCAATTTCATTTAACTTCTGCGCTGCTTCACGGTATATACGGATTGCTTCTTTATTTTCTTCTGTTGCAATTTCATCCACCAGCGGATGTTCCGGTGCAAGCACCACGTATGTAACACCGTAAATGGTATCAGGTCTTGTTGTGAAAACCGTGATGGTTTTATCAGTTCCTTCAACGGGGAAATATATCTCGGCTCCCTCACTTTTACCAATCCAGTTTTTCTGCATCAGCTTTGTTTTATCTGGCCAGTTGATAGTATCAAGTCCCGCAAGCAGCTCTTCCGCATAGTCTGTTATCTTAAAAAACCATTGTGTAAGATTTTTCTGAATCACCACATCGCCGGAGCGTTCACAGGTTCCGTCAGCAAGCACCTGTTCATTTGCCAAAACTGTCTGGCAGGAGGGACACCAGTTAACCGGTGCATTCTTTCTGTAGGCGAGTCCCTTCTTATATAACTGTAAAAAGAGCCACTGATTCCAGCGGTAATATTCCGGCACACAGGTCATCAGTTCAGCATCCCAGTCATACATGCACCCGATGCGTTTCAACTGATTGCGTATATCCGCGATGTTTGTCATGGTGCTGTCCTGCGGATGCACGCCCGTTTTAATTGCATAATTTTCCGCGGGGAGCCCAAACGCATCATAACCCATCGGCTCAAACACATTAAACCCGCGCAGTTTTTTGTACCGTGCCCAGGAATCCGTAGGTCCGTAATTATACCAATGCCCGCAGTGCAGCTTAGCCCCGGAAGGGTAAATGAACATCACCAGAGTATAAAGTTTATTGTCCGTCCGGGAAAAATCGGTTTTATTTACCTTTTGTTCTTCCCAAAAGTCCTGCCATTTTTGCTCAATTTCAGTAAAAGGATAACGCATATCAGCCAAATAATTAATAAATCAACCCTAAATTTACGAAAGGAAAGGGGAATAAGTTCATCAGTTGCAGGCAATCCACCTTTTTGGAGGTCTTTTCTGCCTTAATTATGAGATGTTTCGACCTTCATCAATTTTGGTGAAAAACTGATTCATTACCCCTGTACTCCAGCAGCAGGACGGTGATATCATCATTGATTTCACCGCTGCCCCAGATTTCCACTTCCTTAAATAGTTGGGCGGAAAATTCAGATACGGGATATTTTTCCAGTATGTGCTCAACTAATTCCCTTGTTCTTTCTATGCCAAGTATCTCCCTGTCAATATTAAACAGCTCCGTCAGTCCGTCAGTAACAAACACGCAGATATCCCCCGGCTCTAAGTCTATCTTTTGTATGGTATATTCAAAATTTGCAAAAGCACCCAGCGGCATACTTTTGGAAATTACCATCTCCGCCTTTTTTAAGGACTTGCGGTACACATACACCGGCGGCATGCCTGCTGATATATATCTGATGCCGTCTGCAGCCAGCTCGGCTATGATGAGTGACATGTACAAGTTGTGCAGATTAAGGGATTTAATGGATTTATTCAGCTGAATAATAGTATTAATCAATCCCTTTCGTAAATCAAGAACAGCAAGAAGACTTTTGGTAATGGTAACCATTATCCCCGCTTTGGCACCATGCCCCGTTGCATCGCCTATAATCATATATATATCGTGATCGGAGTACTTTTTCAGGTCATAATAATCCCCGCCCACTTCCGCTGCCGTTTTCATCTGAACCATCGGCTGATAATGCATCAGGTCCGGCAGTTCGGCAGGCAGCATGGATAGCTGCAGTTTCCTTGCCTCTTCCAGCTCAGATGTTTTTCTTATAAATTCCGCAGAAAGAAGCCGCTGTTTGCTTTCCGCAATAACTGCTTCACGTTCTTTTTTGATTTTCTCTTCGGTCAGAAGATTAATTTCCTTCAACTGAAGCGATAAATCCCTGTTCAGCCGCGCAAAGTTATACGACAAATAAGCACTCATGGAAATCATCAGCGCAAGGAATCCGTAGTTTACAATCAAATAGTATCCGCCCGGATGTTCTATGAATCCAAAATCTATCAGAAGCTGCCAGCATACAAAAAAGATAAAAGTACCTAATCCGGCTACCATAATCAGCCATGCATTTTTATCCCTCATCGTGCTGGTGAATATCAGATATATAACTTCCAGCAGGCAAAGAATCAGAAAAGTAAGCGTAAAATAGTTTAACGGCCTGTTAGAAAACAATATAGCTGCAAGCAATATACCTGCGCCTGCAATACCATAAAACCATGCTCTCCCAAATTTTTCCGGCCGCAGGATAACATACATCGTCAGCAGCCCGAAAAACTGTGAGATTATATTGGATACCATTACTGCCTTTATCGAAAAGAAAATGGCATATATATCCGTTTCCTGATAAACTCGGTCATAAAAGAAAATTAAACCTGCATATCCCAGAAGGCAGACTGCATAAAAGAGGTTTTCCTTAAACTGCGGAAAAAATCCAAACAGGATAAGATGAAACACCGCCATTACAAAAGGCAGCAATGTAAAAAGCTGTTGGTAATACACCCGTGAGGCCGCCTGCTCCCCCTGATTCCTAAGCTCGGTGGCAAGGTCACTGATATATATCATAAAGCCGGGGTCAACTTCCTTGCTTTGCAGCTGCTTAAAATGAGGCGCAGCATATTTAATCGCAAATACCTGATGATAAGTTGTATCAAGCTGAAGCGGGTAATACTTTCTGTTCTGAACCGGCTCAAAGGTCTGCGGGTCTTTGCTCACCACGCCGAATGTATATTGTTTCTCCCCGTTAAAGTATATCTCTGAAGCCCCCATCTGCCGCATGGTGAATGCAACTGTTTTGCCCCATAGTGAAGAATCCACCCATAAATGCAGACGAAACCATCCAAGCCCGTCCCAGCTTTTTGTTTCCGCAGCCCGTTCAAACAAGTAGCCGTCAGATAAAACCCAATGGCTGTCGTCAAAATTTCTTTCTGCAAAGTGTGCGCTGTCATTCCCCGTATATCTCCAGTGATAGTTAAGTACAACCGGACTGGAATTATAAAAGATAGAGTATTCATCCAGTCTGAGCGAGGCCTTATCCCGTTCTACGCGCCAGCCGCGGATAGTATGATGGACGGAGGTATCTGAAAGAGGCAGCACCTGTTTGTTGATAGAGATATTTCCGTATTCATCAGTTTGTTCCCGAACCCAATCGCCCAAGGTAAATTTATAATCCACGATTCTCCCCTTGCGCAGGCGGATTGTTGTCTGCCAGGATGAGTCATCAAGCCGGGTCAGCGGAACTTTATTTGGATACCACATACCCAGTTGCTCAGTATTCCCGGCAATATACACGGTATCATCTGCGGGGAGAGCGGCATGTACCCTAAAGGAAACATTTACATATTCCTTACGCGGTGAGCAGCCGGTCTGAATAAGTAAGAGTGTGATTATAAAGAAGAAACTAATGCTTTTGATGGTGAAGCCGAAATTTTTTACTAACAAAATTACGGAAATTACCCCTCTTTCCCTATTTTTTGCAGTACCCTTTTCCCCTAAACCAACCCTGTTTTTACAATACCCTCTCTCCGGAAATCACAAATTTTTCGAAAACTTTTTGGTTAATAACCATACCGGTTCCATGCGCATCGGTAAGATGAAAAAATCCCTCACTATCCGGTGCCGCTGTCGGCTCCGTAAAATCTTCGGCAAAATAATGAAGCGTGGGGGATGTATCGCCCGGCAGAGTAAAACCGGGATACTGCTGAAGATGCAGATTAAAAGCACGGCCGATTCCCGTTTCAT
Source organism: uncultured Ignavibacteriaceae bacterium (assembly GCA_964472245.1). GTDB lineage: Bacteria > Bacteroidota > Ignavibacteria > Ignavibacteriales > Ignavibacteriaceae > H2-BAC3. The sequence goes on from CAYYJL010000137.1 coordinate 5,137, forward strand.
CCATTCCCCCGCACCATACGGGAATACCATTTTGCATGCAATACTCTGCAATCCGAAGAGCTTCCATCATCCCGCCTACCCGTCCCTGCTTAATATTAATAATTTTGCAGCTGCCCTGTTTAATTGCATGACGCGTATCATCAAGTGAGTGGATAGATTCATCAAGACACACGGGTGTATTTATCTGCCTCTGCAGTTCCGCATGGTCAAGTATATCATCGTAGCCAAGAGGCTGCTCTATCATCATAAGATTATATTCATCCAGTTTTTTCAGTTCCGGTAAATCAGCCAGAGTATAATCCCCGTTTGCATCAGCCATCAGCGGCAGATCGGGATATATATTCCTCACCGCATGAAGCACTTTAGCATCATGCCCTCGTTTGATTTTCAATTTTACTCTGTGATATTTGTGCCGTACTGCATCATACATTTCCTGCAGCACCCCTTCTATGGATGACTGAATACCAATGCTTATGCCGGAGGGGACCGGTTTGCCGGTTAATCCAAGAAATGCATACAGTGGTTTTTCCTCCAGACGTGCGCATAAATCCAGCAGGGCATTTTCCACAGCGGCGCGGGCCATTCTGTTACCGCGGATTTTATTCAACAGCAATGTAAACTCCCCGATGCTCATTCCCGGTTTCATGAATGGCAGTATATATTCTTTAATAATGTACTGTGCTGATGTTATTGTTTCCGGACTGTAAAATGGATCAGGATCTGCAACACACTCACCCCATCCGGAAACACCGTCGGCCATAATTTGCACCAGCAATGTTTTTTTGGAAGACCATGTATAACTGCTTGTAGAAAACGGCTTCCGGAAAGGCCGGGTAATTTTACGTTACGTATATCTTTCATATTACTCAACACCTTACCCTCAGGTGCATTTATGACTTAGCATCCACCGTAATCTTACGCGAGGTATACGCGCTGTAATCTTTTACTCTTCTGTAATATGATTCATCCATCAAAGGAGATGATATCATAAAGTCCGCTGTTGCACGGTTGCATGCCATTGGTATATTCCAAACAACCGCCATGCGCAGTAATGCTTTTACATCGGGGTCATGGGGCTGCGGCTCAAGGGGGTCCCAGAAAAATATCAGGAAGTCAATTTTACCGTCAACAATTTTAGCACCTATCTGCTGATCTCCGCCAAGCGGTCCGCTTTTGAATTTGGTTATCTTTATGCCAAGCTCCTTTGCCAGCATGGAGCCCGTTGTGCCGCTTGCAAAAATTTTATGATTGGCAAGCAGCCCACGGTTAAATTTAGCCCATTCTAAAATATCCTGTTTTTTATTATCATGAGCCACCAATGCTATCTTCTTTTTCTTCTCTATCAGTACCTTTTTAAACACATCCGTTCCTTTGGATTAATCTTTCATTTCATACCGGTAAAATACGGAATCATAGTTTAAGATGCCGTTATTCTTTATGCAAGCTGTGTCTTTCTTATCACATAATTTTATCCGCATATAGTTAGTTTTGCAGCTGATTTATTGCCCGGGTTATCTGTCTCTGCTGACAACCGGGTTCGGGGGATACCTGAACAGAACCGATGTTTAATCTATTATGTTGTATATATAATCATGGAGCAGGTATGATAAATTATTCTTTTGTTACTATATGGAAAATTGAAGCCCCATTGGAAGCCATCTGGCAGGAAATCAAAAAACCGGAGCACTGGCCGGAATGGTGGAAGGGCGTGCTCAGCTGCGATGTTATTAAACCCGGTGATGAGGATGGAGTCGGCCATGTTGCTGACCTAGTCTGGAAATCCGCCCTCCCGTATAAATTGCTTTTCCGCGCGGAAACCATCCGTGTGAATAAGCCGAAGCAAATTGAGGTCCGTGCTGAAGGAGAGCTGACCGGCAGGGGTTTATGGACCTTTTCCACTGACGGTCCCGTAACCACTGTGCGCTATGACTGGAACGTCACCACCTCAAAGCGCTGGATGAATGCCCTCTCCACAATTCTCAAACCGGCATTTGAGTGGAATCACGA
>CAYYJL010000138.1:0-7124 GCA_964472245.1 uncultured Ignavibacteriaceae bacterium
GTGTTTTCTCGTACACAAATATAAAGAATAAATTCCTGTTTACAAGAGTGCCCGCCAGGAACCAAAAATAACAGTACAAAGGTGTTGTAATGAGTAAAGAACTGTTAAACAATGAACATTATAATATAATAGATTCCATTCACAAAGAAGACGAACTTAAACTGCGATTTACGGGTCTTCGGCAGCCGATTCATACTTTTTATGGCGGGGCTCACTTATTCAGAAGGGATACTCTTGAAAAAATAAAAGGAATTGCACTGGGAATTTTTACTGAATACTGCGAGGATTCCGATAAGTTCCGTGCTGTTTTTAACACCGAATCCCACCCGCTGCAAAAAGCAACAACGGAAAAAGTGTATCATAAAATTCTTAAAAAGCTTGATACTGAGGCAATTGAGGATTACCGTATTGATTTTGAGGATGGTTTCGGATATCGTGATGAAACTGAAGAAGATGGCTTTGCAATATCCTCTGCAGAAGAAACGGCTGAATTGTTTAAGGCAGATAAACTGCCGCCCCTTATCGGCATCAGGATTAAACCTCTTTCACCGGGACTTGCCCTCCGTGCTGTCCGCACCCTTGATTTGTACCTTTCTACCCTGGTATCAAAAACGGAAGGTAAACTGCCTCCTGTTTTTATTGTTACTTTGCCAAAAGTAAGCAAACCGGAACAGCTTTCTATTCTTAACGATGCCCTGCACAAACTTGAAATTAAATTTCATCTGCCAAAAAATTCTATCCTTACAGAGGTAATGATAGAAACACCTGAGATAATAGCAGAAAAATATCTGGCAAAGATAGTGCAGGTAGGCGGCACAAGACTGCTTGGCGGGCATCTTGGTGTTTATGACCTGAAGTCTGCTTTTGGCGTAAGCAATGTTTTTCAGCAGATGCAGCATCCCTATTGTGATTATGCAAGAACGTTGATGAAAATAATTTTAGGCAGATCCGGCATCCGCTGTGTGGATGGTGTCACCAATATTATGCCTGTGGTACCTCATAAATCAACACCTTCCGCGCCCCTGCCTGCTTTACTGCGCGAAGAAAATATCAGAGCCATAACTACCGGCTGGCTGGCATCTTACAAGGATATCCGGCATTCGCTCAGAATGGGATTTTATCAGGGATGGGATGTGCATCCCGGACAGATTATTTCCCGTCTGGCAGCAGTCTATTCCTTCTTTATAGAAGAATATCAACCATCAGCAAAACGGATGCAGCTCTTTCTTAAAAACAGTGCACAGGCAACTTTGTATAAAGGTGTATTTGACGATGCCGCGTCAGGATATGGCCTTCTGAATTTCTTCCGCTACGGCTATGAGTGCGGAGCTTTTGATGACAACGACCTTGCCGGCGCTGAACTGACGAAGGAAAATCTGTACGTAAAACACTTTGCCGAAATTACTCATCAGACAAAGAAAGCATAACAGTATATATAGATGAAAACATTTCATTACCGCTGGAAATGGAGCTTTCAGTCACCGCCGGAAAAATTCTGGCCGCTGGTTTCTGATACAAACAAATTCAATAAAGATACGGGTCTGCCTAAAGTGCAGATATCCCCTTCAAACAATCCTGATAACGGGTATCTGACTTTATTTTTCTATCAGCTTGGAATAAAAGTTGAGTGGCATGAGTACGCTTTTGAGTGGGAGTACCCTTCAAAATTTTCGGTTTTACGGCAGTACCAATCCGGACCGGTAAGACAAATGTTTGTTGAGGTCCTTCTGCGGCAGACACCGGCGGGAGGAACCGAAATGGACTACAATGTGGATGTAATACCTGCAAACCCGCTCGGCCTGATTGCAATACCGGTATATATCGGCTTAAAAAGTAAAATTGCCTTTGAGAAAATATTTAAGAGATATGATTCCAGCATCACCCTGCACCATACTCCGCCGGTTACCGGAAAGAAAAATGAACTGAGTTCAGCGGCACAGGCAAAGCTGGAAGAATACAAAAGGAAGTTCCTCGAAATATATACCGATCCGGAAATAATCACGCATATTTGCGACATCATTTCGTACGGAGATGAATTTGTCACTCACCGGCTGCGCCCTTATGAACTGGCAAAAAAATGGGGCACACCAAAAAAGAAAACCCTGCAGCATTTTCTGTATGCAACAAGAATCGGCTTAGTTGATTTACGATGGGATTTATTATGCCCTCTGTGCCGTGGAACAAAAAATTCTTTTGATACACTCTCAGAATTAACCGGAACTATCCATTGTGAAAATTGTAAAATTGATGTGAGTGCTAACTTTGATAAGTTGATAGAGATAAGTTTTAAACCAAATTCACAGCTGCGTGACCTGGCTGTTAATGAATACTGTGTCGGCGGTCCGCAGGTAACACCGCATATTATAAGCCAGCAGGTTATAAATGCAGGTCAGAAAAAAGAAGTGAATCTTGTCCTGCAAGAGGGTAAGTACAGAATCCGCACTCCGCAGCATCAGAGCGGAATCATCTTTGAGTCTGAACCGGGTTGTGATATACATGAAGATATAATCCACCTGACAAAAGATGCACTCACCCAAAATACGGAACTGTTAAGCCCCGCATCCAAACTGATTCTGTTTAATGACACAGCTGAAACAACCATGTTCATCATAGAAAAACTTGCCTGGATTGACGATGCAGTTACAGCAACGGAAATATCCTCCATGCAGACCTTCCGTGATCTTTTTGCATCTGAGGCAATAAAACCCGGGCTGCGGATTTCAGTCGGCAGTATCACAATTTTATTTACCGACCTGAAGAACTCTACCATCATATATAGAACCATTGGTGATGCCACAGCGTTTGGATTTGTTATTGATCATTTTGATATACTAAAAAAAGCAGTAGATGAATTTGACGGAGCTATCGTTAAAACCATTGGTGATGCAATTATGGCTGTATTTACATCCCCTGTTAATGCAATAAAAACCGTCATCAAGGCAAAGCAGGAAATCCTTAAAGCTGATTCAGATTTGATGACATTCAAACTTAAATCAGGAATTCACTTTGGTCCTTGTATAGCGGTAAATCTGAACAATAATCTGGACTACTTTGGATCAACAGTAAATATTACAGCCCGGTTAGAAGGGCAATCAAACGGAGAAGATATCATCATATCTGATGTTATATACAGAGACCCGGAGGTTAAAAGTTACATTGAGGAAAACACAGATTTAATTCGCGTGGAAGATTATTCAACCACCCTTAAAGGATTTGATACAGAGGAATTTTCACTCAGAAGGATTATACCCTTATGATGGATGAACAGATACAATTTGTATTGATATTCAAATTGGAAAATTTCCTCTTTGGTATTAGAATAGAGGAGACTGTAAAAGTAATTCCTGCTGTTGAAATTAAACGTGCTCCCGCTTCACATGACTTTATAGAAGGATTTATTGTTGTTGAGGGAGAATTGGTTCCGGTATATAATCTTCGGAAAAAACTTCAGATAAAAGAACCGGAGCTGACACCTGCTGAATATATGATACTTATTAAAATGCATAACAGCACAGGGGCTGTACGCGTGGATGAAGTAATCGGGACGGAATATATATTCAGAGAACCGGGTACCGGACTGCTTAATTCCACCGATGAACTGCTATTTTATAAAAATCTGACCCTTATGGATGAAAATCTTCTTTTTGTGCCTGATCCGGGTAAGTTTTTAAGGGAATCAGAGTATATCAACGTAATAGCAGAATTCAATGCAATACATAACAAAACATCCGGCTGATATGCAAATGAGCACTATTTCATTTGATGCCATGCAGGTTTTTCTCGATAGAAAGCTCGGGTTGTTTTATCCGCTTGAGAGAAAAGCTGACCTGGAAAGTAATCTTTCAGTTATGGCAGCGGCACTTGGGTATGATGATTTGGATCTATTAACTAAATATATTTTAGAGAGCTCCTCTCCTGAGATGCTTGCTCTTTTAACTAAGCAGCTGACCATCGGAGAGACTTATTTTTTCCGCGAACCTAAAGTATTGGAATACTTTAAGCAAACTATTTTACCTCAACTGGTACTCCGTGCATCAGCCGGAGAAAAAGATATTCACATCTGGAGTGCCGGTTGCAGCAGCGGAGAAGAGTTACACTCCATCGCTATTATTATTAATGATGCATTGGGCAATACATCAAAGTTTCCGCTGCATCTTACCGGGACAGATATAAATCCTGACTTTCTTGAAAAAGCGAAACTTGGTATATACCGCAGCTGGTCTTTCAGAACCGAAAACAAAGAACTTTTACAAAACCACTTTTCTGCAATGGGAAACAATACATTTCTCCTTTCCGACCGGATTAAGAACATGTGCAGCTTCCGGAATTTGAATCTCATCTCCGATGAGTTCAGCTCCCTGTTTAAACCGGCTGGCAAGGCAGACGTTATATTCTGCAGGAATGTGCTGATCTATTTCAGTGACGAGGGCAGAAGAAAAATTATTGATAAATTTTACGATGTGCTTGCTGACGGCGGCTATTTGATATTGAGTTTAACGGAAGTTGCTCATCAGCCGGACGGCAGGTTTAAACAAATAATTGAAGATGACATTATCATTTTTAAGAAAGAGACCGGCAATTCCGCCGGAACTAAAAAGGTGTATAACGAGTCTCCTAAAAGAAGAACTCCTGCATCCCGTAATCCGCTGCCAAGGCGCATATATAACAAACCGGACAAAAGCAAAACAATAGCAACAGCAACTGTTAAAAGGGATATTCCTGAGCAAAATCAATTTTCGCCGGAATTTATTAAAGAAGCATACAAAAATAAAAACTACGAAAAGGTGATTTCCCTGGGTTCAGCATATATAAATAACCTGAGTACCGGAAAATCCGATTCGGATTCAGCAGCAGAATTTGTCTATGCAATGGTAATCAGGGCATATGCTTCATCCGGTAATATCCAAAAAGCATTGGAATTTTCTCAGCTTGCTGGGGCTTCCCTTCCTGATTCCGCACGCCTGACATATATACACGGCCAGCTTCTTACCGCTCAGGAAAAATTAGACGATGCAGAAAGCTGCTATAAACGTGCCCTATTCCTGAAACCTGCTTATCCGGCTGCCTTGTTTGCTTTAGCCGTATCGCAGCGAAGAAAGGGAGAAGAGGAAGAGTATCTGAAAAATCTGGAACACCTTTTGAGGGTCAGCAGGAGACTGCCACCGGGAGAAGAGCTGGAGGAAATGGAAGGACTGACAGCGGGCGGTCTCATTAATTTAGTTGACTCAATTTTATCTAAAATCCGGAAGCCGGTAGAAAATGCCTGATCCAAACGATATATTAAAAAAGCGCGCGGCTAAAATTGCCCAAAAGAAAAATGAGGAAAAACCATCTGACGGCTTGCGGGTGGTTGAATTTCTTTTATCGTACGAAAATTACGCAATTGAAACTAAATATATCAGGGAAGTAACCCCGCTCAGGGAAATCACTCCCCTGCCCGGGCTGCCGGACTTTGTTCTCGGCTTAATCAATATCCGCGGTGAGATATTAGCCGTTCTGGATATCAAGAAATTTTTTGAACTGCCCGGCCAGCAGTTAAGTGACCTTAATAAGGTTCTGATTGTCACAGACGGAAAGATTACCTTTGGTATTTTAGCAGATAAAGTTTTCGGAATTAATATAATAGAAAAGAACAGGATTTTTAACACCGTCATCAACCTGAAAGATAAACGGGATGACTACCTGCACGGGATTACCAATGACAGGCAAATCATTCTGGACGGTAAAAAATTACTGACAGACAAAAAAATAATTATTCATCAGGAATTGTAATTTCAGCGAGGCAAAACTATGGATCTATTTTCTAACCTCTCAATTAAATATAAACTGCTCCTGCAGATTTCAATCATAACACTCACAGTTATCATTTTATTTCTATTTTCGTATGAGAACTTCACCGACGTTAAGGCAAATCAGGAGGTAATTGCAAATAAATATTCTCTTGCAAGATATAACCTCGGTTATCTGAAAGACCGCCTCGCACGGTTTAATGAAAACATGTACCTGCATATACTCAAACCGCAGTCATTTCCACTTGAAAAACTGGAGAGTGACTTTGCCGAGACTTCCGGTTTAATGGATATATATCTTAATGAATTGGAAAAATACCTGCTTGGAGAACCTGCTTACGAATCTGAACTTATGCTGCTCCGCAGAAACATTGCAGAATTCAGCCAGGTCACCAGAGGGCAGCTGACCGATCTGCGTATTGGCAATACTTCCAATGCAGTGAATTTAACCACAGGACGGCAGTCCGCTATTTTGGCAGATATATTTAAGGGAACCAAAATTATCGGAGATCAAATCAGGTCGAATATTGACTCTTTGCTCAGGAAAAGTGCTTCCGATATACAAAAAGGAATTGTAACATTTTGGGTTCTTTTAGCTGTTACCATTATCGTCAGTATTCTGATATTCTTCCAGTCAAATAACATGCTTACCAAGCCGCTTGCCGATCTGACTGAAATTTCAGATAAGATTGCCGGAGGTGACTTAAATGTCTCCATTAAAGAAACCACAGGAAAGGATGAAATTGCACGGCTCTCAGCCAGCTACGGTAAAATGATATCCTCCCTGCATGAAGTGGCAGATTTTGCTTCAAAAATTTCCGCCGGTCAGTTAACCCATAAACTTCAGCCGCGCTCGGCAAATGACGGAATGATCAACTCGCTCAACACCATGATAGAAAAGTTGAGGGAAATAATCGGAAGTACAAAAGATGGTATCGGAGTCCTTTCCAACTCAACCAATCAGATACTCAGTGCTACTGCTCAGCTTGCCTCAAGTTCAACCGAAACAGCAACGGCAATTTCTGAAACTTCATCAACCATTGAAGAGGTTAAAAAGACTTCGGAAATCTCCAGCAAAAAATCCAGGGAAGTTTCCGTGGTTGCTCAGCAGGCAACTGAAATATCGGAAAAAGGTAAAAATGCAACGGAAGAAACCATTGATGCCATTCATAAAATCGGCGATCAGATGAAGACAATTGCTTTAAGTATTGACCGGCTTAGTGAGCAGAGCAGATCAATCGGTGAAATAATTTCCACGGTAAATGATTTAGCTGAGCAGTCAAATCTATTGGCTGTCAACGCATCCATAGAAGCTGCCCGCGCAGGAGAGCAGGG
>CAYYJL010000139.1:0-7116 GCA_964472245.1 uncultured Ignavibacteriaceae bacterium
GGCAGTAATATACACCCACAAAAAATAAGTCGCTGAACTTATATACCATACAGTATATCCTCCGTGGTAACTGTTGCACAATAAAATTACAATACACGTTTCTGTTTACTCAATCCTTTTAACCGGAATACTTTTATGCCGCCCTTTGATTGTATATATAGTTCGCCCGTGAAATAATTCATCCGCTCTTTAACTTTACTCCGGCTTAGTCTTAAAAATTTTCCATTTAACGAACCGGTTGCTTTCGGTTTCTCCCCGGGAAAAACTTTTTACCCTCCTTACCTCCCCGGCTTTTTTCATGCTTTAAAACTTTTGGACTGCTGCTCCCGCCCTTGACATAAAAAGTTACTGGAGTAAGAGTACTTGTACCCTCCCAAGGCGGTTAACTTTCAATTCTTTTGCATCATCCGTTAAAAAAACTTTGTGACATCTTGACAGTTGTAATATTATTTTTATTACTTATATTTGTTCAGAAAAAAAAGTTTTTTATTTACCATTAACAAAAAAAATAACGGAGATCATTTATAAAATTTTCATTCAACAAGAAACTAAAGCTGGCGCTTGTGTTTAACGTTAAGCCGGAACAGTCAATCGTTGAAAATGAATCTCCGCTGAACACCGGTAATAAAAACGGCGATGCGATTGATGAGTATGCTGAATGGGATACCTGGGAAACCATTCATGCGGTGAGAGATGTTCTTATGGAATATCACGATGTACATTTAATAGAGGCAAACAAAGATTCTTTTGAAAAACTTACGATGTTAAGTCCTGACTTGGTGTTTAATATTGCTGAAGGTATGCACGGCATCAGCCGCGAAGCACAAATACCTGCAATTCTTGATATGCTCCGCATACCATACACGGGATCAGACCCTCTAACCCTTGCCACCTGCCTTGATAAAGCAAGAACAAAAGAAATTTTATCCTATCATAACATTCCCACAGCCGGTTTTAAGGTTATCCGTTCTGTTGATGAGCTGAAAGATATTTCCTTCTACTATCCTTTGTTTGTTAAACCAAACGGGGAAGGTTCCAGCAAAGGCATCTTTAATTCCTCACTTGTTACCACGCCGGAAGAACTTTCTGATGCTGTTGCTAAAATTGTTCATGAATACAATCAACCTGCACTGGTGGAAGAATACCTTAACGGGCGGGAATTTACCGTTGCATTAATGGGTAACGGAAAAGATTTGCGCGTACTCCCTGTTGTTGAAATTAATTTTGCAGGTCTGCCGGATCATCTTGCACCTGTGTATTCCTTTGAAGCTAAATGGATATTTGATACAAACGATAATCCCCTTGATATCTTTACCTGTCCCGCTGAAATTGATGATACCCTTAAAAATAAAATTGAAGATATCTGCAAAAGAACGTACAAAGTGCTGAACTGCAAAGACTGGGCACGCATTGATGTCCGTCTGGATGCAAACGGCAATCCTAATATTATAGAAATTAATCCTCTGCCGGGTATATTACCCAAGCCGGAGGATAACTCCTGTTTCCCGAAAGCTGCAAGAGCCGCAGGGCTTACCTATAGCGATCTGATTAACTCTGTTGCATACTTCGGGGCACAAAGGTACGGACTGGCATGAATAAAGATATAAAAGTGCTGGTCTGTTATAACAGTCCTGCCTCCGTTTATAAAATTTACAGCGGCAAACCTAAAGAAGCAGATGCCCTGCCGCAGGAAGATCTTTCGGAAAGTTCATTGTTCCGTGAACTTGAACTTATCCGCACAGCACTGAAAAAATATTACAAACAGATTGAGTTCCTTGCCATCACCCCTGATATCCGGGAAACGATCCGGTCAATTAAAAAACTTGCACCGGATGTTATCCTTAACTTTGTGGAATCGGTTGAAGGTGTTGCTTCCTTTGAAGCATATCACGCAGGACTCTATCCACTCATGGGCGTTGCATACACAGGCAACAGTCCGCAGACTCTCGGCAATTGCTTAGATAAATCATTTACAAAAAAAATTCTTGCTGCCCACGGCATACCCACTCCGCAGTATATGGTATTAATGCCGGGCAAAAGAATCAGTCAAAAAGGTTTTCCCCTCTCATTTCCCGTCATAACGAAGCTTCTTAAAGAGGATGCAAGTATCGGTATATCCGAAAACTCCGTTGTTGACAGCTTTGAGGCCCTCTCCAGACAAGTTGCTTTTCTGCGTAAGAACTATAAACAGTCCATTATTATAGAAGAGTATATTGAAGGAAGAGAGCTGAATGTTGCCATACTGGGTGATAAGATACTCCCGATTTCCGAGATCAGTTTTAAAAAGCTTCCTTCCGGGCTCCCCAAAATTGTAACCTACGAAGGAAAATGGATGGCTGAAAGTATCTATTATAAAGGTACTAACGGCATTTGTCCCGCTAAACTTTCTGCAAGAGTGCAGAAAAAAGCAGGAGAAATTGCTCTTCAGTCATATAAAGCGCTGGACTGCAGGGATTATGCACGCGTTGATATCCGGCTTGCCAAGGACGGCACGCCCTATGTCATCGAGGTTAATCCCAATCCGGATATATCATCCGACTCCGGCTTTTTCCGTGCTGCTAAGGTATCCGGTCTGGATTACCCGAAAATGCTGCACGCCATTATCAGTCTTGCATTAAAAAGAAGGAAAGTTGATTCGTACACTGAGGCAGTCTGACAGAGACCGCCTGAAAGATATATTAGAACAGACACAGCAGTTTAAACCCTCAGAAGTTGATGTGGCGCTTGAACTGATTGATACCTGCATCACTGTTCCGTTTCAGCAGGACTATAATATCTTTGTGTATGAGGATGCCGGTACTGTGCTTGGCTACCACTGCACAGGACGGAGGCCGATGACTGATGCAGTCTATGACCTCTACTGGATTGTGGTGGATCCCTCTCAAAAAGGGAAAGGCATCGGCAAGGCATTGCTTCAACATGCAGAAAATTTTGTTAAAGAGCGTAAAGGCCGTTTGATTCTTGCGGAAACATCCTCAAAAGAAAATTACGGCAAAACGCGTTTGTTTTATGAAAAGAATGATTATCGCTTATTATCAGAGATTGAGCATTTTTATTCATTGAATGATTCGTTGCTTGTGTTTGGAAAATATTTTATGTTAAATTCATAGGAGATCTCATGGAGTTATGGCAACAGATGCTGAGAGAGAGCGTTCATACTGTTGACCAGTTAGTGGAAAAGTTTAATATAGACCGTTCAGTTGCTGAGCGGTTGAATGACTTTTTTCAGGTTCGTATTAACCCCTACTATCTTAGTCTGATTAAATATCCCGGTGATCCCATCTGGCTGCAATGTGTACCCGATGTTCAGGAGCTTGATGATATTGACGGTCCCGAAGATCCGTTAATGGAAGATGCAATGAGCCCTGTTCCCAACATCACTCACCGCTACCCCGACAGAGCTTTATTCCTGACCACCAGCCAGTGCGGTCTCTATTGCAGATTCTGTACAAGAAAAAGAAAAGTAGGCGATTCAGAAAAAATCTCCATGAAGGGATTGGAAGCTGCGTTCAACTACCTGGAAAAACATACGGAAATCCGCGATGTTATTCTTTCCGGCGGCGACCCGCTTATGCTTACCGATGTGATGCTGGAAAAAGTACTCGCACGGCTCCGCCAGATACCTCATATAGAAATCATCCGGCTCGGTACCAAGATGCCATGTGTACTTCCGCAGCGCATTACCCCTAAGCTGGTGGAAATCATAAAGAAGTATCACCCCATCTATGTGAACACCCATTTTAATCATCCGTGGGAAATAACCCCGGAATCCATCAAAGCGTGCACTATGCTTGCTGATGCCGGCTGCCCGGTTGGCAATCAGATGGTATTGATGAAAGGTGTAAACGATGACCCGGTTGTGGTAAAAGAGCTGATGCAGAAACTCCTTAAAATGAGAGTCCGCCCGTACTATATGTATATGGCTGATGAAACCAAAGGAGCAAACCACTTCCGTACATCACTGGAAACAGGCCTGGATATAATAGAACATCTGCGCGGATGGACCTCCGGACTCGCAGTTCCGCACTTTGTGATTGATGCGCCCGGCGGCGGCGGAAAAATTCCCGTCCTCCCCAACTATGTACTCCATCACGATGAGGAGAAAATTGTATTGCGCAATTTCAAAAAGAAGGTATATACCTACCGCAATGCATATGATAAAAACAATAAAGGCAGCAAAACGGCAGCCCTCCTTAAAAAAGAGAGCGTAAAACCCGGCACTGCCCGTAAAAAGACGAGGCCTGCTGTCCGTAAAATTGTTACTCCCAATATGGAAGAAGTAGCCGTTTAACAACAGCCCTTCAAATAATATATTACCCGAATCCCCTCCCCCAAACGGAGGGGATTTTTTTTATCATCAGAGCCAGTACGCAAGGGAATGATATTTTGTGTATATATAAAACCCCACCCCCTTTGCGCCCCGTGCGTTAACTCTCATGAGAAACCCTTACTTCGGATTTTCCTCCGTGCTCTTTGTGTCCTCCTCTGTGGCCTCTGTGTTTACTCCGGAAAAACCTCCCGCAGATCACGGGGATTCACGCAGATAATATATATCCGGTTTTCCTATCCGCTTTAATCCGTTCTGTATCCGTGTCATCCGCGTGCCATTGGGGTAGTAAACGTAGCAGGCATACTGTCACCCGTTCCGGGTTTTGTATATATGACTTTACCGTTTTGCTATAATCCTGTCAATCCTTCGGATTTCTTTCTGTGGCCTCTGTGTTTACTCCGGAAAAACCTCCCGCAGATCACGGGGATTCACGCAGATAATATATATCCGGTTTTCCTATCCGCTTTAATCCGTTCTGTATCCGTGTCATCCGCGTGCCATTGGGGTAGTAAACGTAGCAGGCATACTGTCACCCGTTCCGGGTTTTGTATATATGACTTTACCGTTTTGCTATAATCCTGTCAATCCTTCGGATTTCCCTTTCAGGAAAAAGCAGTCAACGCCAAGACGCGAGGGTTTAAAATGAAATGTATATATACCCCCTCCTTCTTTGCGCCCTTTGCGTCCCAACCATCACCTACGCAAAGACGCTATAAAATGAAATATCATTGATATGTTAGATTTTTCTCCCTTTGCGCCCCTTGCGTTAACTCCGGAAAGTTTCCCGCCGAGTAGGCAAAGGGGATTTTCACCCCTAAGCCTCTCACAGAACCGTACTTGATAGTCTCCTATCATACGGCTCTTGTTATCTGTTCACCGTTTACCGGGATTGTAAAATTCCCAGTGATAAAACAAAGTAAGGTGTTCTGTTTTTAACCGGCGTAATACCTTCACTGCTTTTAGCGTTCCTATTTTATGCTTCTTCATAATCCATTCGACAAGTTTTTGATCTAGATAGAACATCAAATTGTACAGACTTCTTTTGTTGAAACAACTATAATAGTTAATCCATCCTCTGATTTTTGGATTCATTTTAGTCGCTATTTCTTCTATGGCAACCTGTGTGGTTGTCCATATTCTTTCGCTTCTAATTTGTTCTCGTACTTTCAGTTTGCTGGATTGGCTAATTTGTGCAGTGAATCCAAGAAAGGGGACTCCCTGTTTCACAGAGGTTTTTATTCCTCTTGGTCGAAAGCTAAACCCGAGAAACTCAAATTGTACATTCTTGTATTCTCGTTTTCTTTTGTAATCCTTACAGTAAACTATCTTTGTCTTGTCTTGGTTGGCTTCTAATGATGCCTCTGCGAGTCTGAGTTTGATAGCTGTTAATATTTTCTCTGCTTCTTCCTTGCTGGTGCAATGCAGTATGATATCATCTGCATAGCGCACAAAGGTGATTTCGGGGAAATATATTTCAAGCCATTTATCTAAGGTAAAGTGCAGATACAGGTTGGCAAGCAGGGGACTGATTACCCCTCCCTGCGGTGTGCCCTTACCTTGCTTTGGGAGTAATGTACCGTCTGCTTTAAGCACAGGTGCTTCCAACCAACGTTTAATATACATAACTACCCACTTCTCCTTATATATTTGCTCTACTGCTTTGAGCATATTCTCATGGTCTATTTGGTCGAAGAAGTTCTTGATGTCTAAATCAATCACCCAGCTATACCTATAACAGTTCCTTTGTACAGCCATGAGTGCTTGATGTGCACTCCTGAGAGGACGATAACCGTATGAGTTGTTGCTGAAGCGTTCTTCGGCTGATGCTTCCATGTATGCTCTAAGGACTTCCTGCGCTATTCGGTCTTGCAGGGTTGGTATTCCCAATTTCCTGGTTCTACCATCTTTCTTTGGTATTTCTACTTCTCGCACCGCACGGGGATGATAACTGCCTGAACTCAGTCGGTTCCAGATAACGTACAAGTTGTCTTTCTTCTTTTTGTCGAAGTCTTCCCAACTTTGATTATCTATACCTGAGGCTTTCCCTCCTTTACTGACTTTCAGATATGCTGTCATTACCTGTTGCTGTGTGATTGGTATTCCTTTTGGTGATACCATATATGTTCGCTATCCTCCTTCTTCCTTTCGGAGTAGTTGTAGTGAATTAATATGATTAGATAACCTGAACCCTTCGCTCCTTTTATCTTTCGATAACTTTCAACACTACTATGGCTCAGTCCGACACCCGATGCTCTTTGCCTTACAAGCAATCGGGTCTCTCGTGTTCTCTGATAAAGCCTGTTTTCTGTTCTTCTCACCTGTGTACCGGTCGGCACAGAGCCAATAATCAGGTTACCGCTCTGCTTGTTTCTCCACCATCTGCACGATGGGATTTTGCCGGACATTTATCCTGTTTCGATACTTTACTATGGTGATTCACTTTCGTTGAACTCCAGAAAACGTACCTGACACTTCTTAACTAGTGCCTTTTCTCCGAACGCTCACTACAGTCAGTTTACACCTCATGCAGCTTCGGAGTGGTTTGGTAACCCCGCCTGAACAGCGTTACCGATACTTCGCTAATATATTGCTATATCAGTTGTATCATCTTTATCAGAACATGTCTTTGAGTTTTATCTCTCAGACTTCACGACGCAAGCCGATCACGGGGATTCACGCAGATAATATATATCCGGTTCTCCTATCCGCTGTAATCCGTTCTAGATCCGTGTCATCCGCGTGCCATTGGGCTGGTAAACGTAGCGGCTATACTGTCACCCGTTCCG
>CAYYJL010000140.1:0-6685 GCA_964472245.1 uncultured Ignavibacteriaceae bacterium
CACTGTGATTGACAGCGGGGGATTGCGGGGAGACGGAGTCTATGTTTACAGCTTTGCCGCATACGGAGCAGACAATGTACTGAAGGATACTGCCGCAAATATTAATGCAAAGGTATTAACACCAACCGGGCATGAATTTGAGTGGATTGTTGATACACTGGGAGAAGACAATGATGCTGGTATTAGCGATTTTTGGGGATTAGATGAAAATAATGTATGGGGTGTGGGTGGCTTAAATCATGCGGGAGGAAGTGCCGGGCTAATAAAATGGGATGGAACAAAGTGGCATTTTTATCCGCACTATCCTAATATTATATTATATGGTATATACGGGTTCTCAGCTAACCAGATATGGGTAGTGGGGAATGGAAACTATAATTGGGGAGGAGCGGCATTTTGGGATGGGGTGAACTTTACCGAATACAAATTTGATGCGGATAAACCGGAGTATGCGGATACGATATATGCCCTACAAGGCGTATGGGGAACCGCACCTGATGATGTATGGGCGGTGGGGCAGAGAGGGACAATAATTCACTGGGACGGTAGCAAATGGAAGAAAGTCCCCGGAATAAGTAAAAAATATACTTTTTTTGAAGTAACAGGAAGAAGCAGGAACGAAGTTTATACTGCCGGTAAAAATCCGGTAAATGGCGAGTGGGTATTATATATTTATAACGGTATTACCTGGAAGACCATGGCACTGGGGTATAGTCATCTGACCAGGGCAGGAATTTGGCAGGCGAAATCGGGGGAGATTTTTTTATTGGGCGGATTGAATTTGATCCTCAAAAACGGAAGATTAAACGATTTTGTATTGGGCAACAGATACATAGTAAGTGCTATAAGCGGGACAGCTATTAATAATGTTTTTACGGTAGGACATGGCGGAGAAATATTTCACTTTAACGGAATAGATTGGAAGAAGCAGGTGCCAATTCCAGTCCAAGTGGGGGTAACAATATTAACAAAACCTTTTGTAACAGAGAATCATTTTTTTGTAGGGTCAATAACAGATTTTAAGCCCCTGGTAATCAGAGGTGTAAGGAAGCAGAGTAAATAGGGAGCATGATGCAGAAGGTGAGCCGGTTTGAATATCAGCTGCAAACATGCGACATCTCCGATGTCGGAACGTGGTGTTTTGTTTGTGTGGTTATAGATATGTGACCGCTCTGCAGTCAGGGGAAGCGACATGATGTAATTGATGCCGGAGGCATCATATGTATATAACAAGACGAATGAAAAAATGAATTCGACCATGGAATGGTCGTATGTTGGCGGGAATGATTGTTGATAGTGCGAGATGGTGATGCGGGTTTTGCGGTATATACGGGTTCGTGTTGCGACCCTACGGGGCGCGGGATTGTTTGGGGTGGGTGTGTTTTTCTAGAAATATTTGATCCCTGCCGGGATCACGGAGAAACATGCGACATCTCCGATGTCGTGATGTGATTGGGTTCCGTGTTTTTATAGATATGTGACCACGCTGCGGTCAGATTAAATATTATTCAGGACATCGCAGATGCGCCGGGATTATGATATTCAAATAAAAACGGCTCCGAGGGGGAGCCGTTGATGTGAAATTTTTATTTACTGATATTATATAACCGGTCGAATGAGGCCACTTTATACTCCGTAACGGGAGCTTCTTTATCTTCAACTTTGTCTATATACCTCAGTGAAGGCGAGTGTTGGATTTTCAGGAGATTAAACTTGCCCGTGCCTGCATCCTTTTTATAAATAATATATCCGTAGGGCAGATCGCCGTCTGAAGCGGGAAGTGGCTGCTTCCAGGTGACAGCAATACCGCGTTCTGTTTTTTCTGCCGTAACTCCGTTAGGTGCATTGGGCGGTACTGCGTCTTTCCATGCCATAAGAGGCGGGAATGCCGGGTCAGCAAACCAATCCATTTTCATGGAATCTGCCAGGCCGGCTGAGTTCCGGGTAATGGAAGATGAGCTGAAATATACACTGCCGTGTATGGTGTTGTATTCCCGCGTCATGCGGAGATGATCACCAAGTTCACTCGGCTTGCCTTTGGAGTTCGGTGAGGTGAATCTGCCTGAATATTCGCCGATATATAAATGCACATCCTTTGTAACCGAAGCCCACCAGGGGAGCAGTTTGGCGTAGTCTGCTTTTTCGTGCCCTACTTCCCAATACAGCTGCGGTAAAACATAATCAACGGATTTGTTTTCTATCCAGTTGAGCGGGTCGCAGTAGAGTATATCATAGGAATTAAACCCGGAGGTGCCGGCAAACTCGTTGCGCACAATGCCAAAAGGGCTGATGCCGAACTTAACACGCGGCTTGACTGCTTTGATAATTTCATTCAGTTCCGCCATCAGGGAATTGATGTTATATCTGCGCCAGTCATCAATGTTGGTGATGTTGTTATGATACAATGCAAAGGAGAGGGAATCTTCATTGCTGACCTTTGGACCGTAAGGATAAAAATAATCATCAAAATGAATACCGTCCACATCATACCGGGTAACCACATCGGCAACAATTTCCCGTACATATTCACGCACCTGCGGATTACCGGGGTCGAGCATTTTATAATCGGGGAAGTTGAGAATCCACTCCGGTTTGCGGAGCGTGACATGATGCGGGGAAAGCGGGTAATCGCCCGTCTTCTTTTCTGCGCGGTAAGGATTAAACCAGGCGTGCAGTTCCATGCCCCGCTTGTGTGCTTCCGCTATGGCAAATTCCAGCGGGTCATAGAATGGTTTTGGTTCCGTGCCCTGTGCTCCGGTCAGCCAATGTGACCATGGCTCATAGGGGGAATTATAGAGAGCATCACATTCGGTTCTTATCTGAAAGAAAATGGCATTCATGCCGGCATCCTTCAGTTTATCGAATATATCAATAAGCTCTTTTATCTGCTCGCCGGATGAAGCGTTCTTGTTTTTAGGCCAGTCTATATTTGCGACTGTTGCCACCCAGGCACCCCTGAGTTCTCTTTTTATTTCTGCCTGTCCCCTGAGCATCGGCTGTATGAGTAAGATGAAGAAAAGACCGAGTATATACGTCTGCCGGGACATTGTTCAGGTTCCTGTTAATTAATAAAAATACTTAATGCCTATTCTTGCCATGATGCCGGAAACATCATAAGAGCGTTCAAACACTTTTGTGGAAGTGGTGGTGCCAAATCCTGACTGCTGTTTAACTTCATACTCCCAGGAAGGTTCAGACTTGTGATAGTTAATCTCTAAAAATAAATCAGAACGGGAGCCGATTTTATAACGGAGCCCCCCGCCGAGCCGCCAGGCAAAATCCGCTGCAAGCTGCCAGTCATCTTCATCCGGTTTCTGAAAATTGCGGTAGTATACCAGAAGGAAATCCAGACCAAGGTTACCGATAAGATAAACGGCGGTTCTGTGGTCTATAGGAAAATTAATTCTCATAGCGGAAAGCAGAGGAAAAATGTGCATGTTGGTTTTGGCACGCAGCTCATTCACCTCGCCGATTTCGCCGGGATAATTATTGTTAAATTCGTTTACTAATTTTTTATCAACGTAGGTTTTATTGTACCAGTCAAAACTCCAGCCAACCTCCAGCCGTTCGTCAATCGGCCGGGTATTTTCATAGCCGACAATGAGACCTGCTTCGGTTACCTGCGGATTAAACACGCCGATTTTAAGGGTGGAGGAATTTTGTGCAAATACAAGAAATGGGAAGAATATAAACACCCGGATTAATAAAGTTCTCATCAGGAATATTCTCAAATTTTATGAAACGAAGCCCTAATTTACTATAAATTCTGCAATTATAATGCTGTTTAAGGATGAATGGCCGGAAGACTATTTCATCTTTTTCACTATATTAAAACCTGTACTATTATTTACATTTTAAGAAAGGGCTCCCCATGAAAAACAAAATTACCCGTTTTTTTGTTATTCTTTTTCTTTCCGCCGGACTGATGATTCAGGCATCAGGATGTTACGGTTCATTTAATCTTACCAAAAAGCTTTATACCTGGAACGGTACTGTGGGCAATAAATTTGCAAATACCGCAGTTATGTGGGTGTTGTTTATAATCCCTGCGTATGAAATTGTTTCATTGGGTGATTTAGTGGTGTTTAACGTCATCGAGTTCTGGTCCGGTAAAAATCCGATAGCCATGAATAATGGAGAAACCGAAACCCAATACGTAACTGAAAACGGCACGGTTTACAAAATTACCGCAACAAAAAACCGTTTTGAGATAACCGTTATGACGGGTGAAGATGAAGTTAAGAAGGCAAATCTGTATTTTAATGAAGAAGACCGCGGCTGGTATATATCCGAAGGCAACGAGCTGGGGTTAAAGATTGCAGAATATGACAATGCATCCCCGGATAAGCTGAAACTCATTAATCCTGATGACAGCACTTTTACTGTTAACCTGAACGAAGCTCCTCCGGTTCACTGATTTATTCCACCGGATACCCCCTGTTAATCACGGCAGGGGGTATCTGATTGGTAATCTTTTAAAGATATCTTTCCTTAAGCACATTTGTGTGATGCTGAACGTGCCCGGCTGTTATATATATAAGTGCGCGGACTGAAACCTCAAATCCGTTTGCTGTGCCTGTGCGGTGCCAGCAGCTTGGGTCAATAGACTCCATCATCAGCACATTTGCCATACGCAATAGTTTAAATTCATCTATGAGTGAACGCAGAGTTCTCTTTTTTGCACCGGATTCTTTTACAAAGTCATCCTGCTCAAAACCGGCTAAGGGGGTAATATCCTTGCGGGCAATGCGGAGTGTTCGGTAAGAAAATACGCGTTCCGTATCAATAAGATGAGAGAGCAGCTCTTTAATGCTCCATTTGCCTGCGGCATAACCTGTGTCTGCCTTTTTATCGGGGACATTGGCTAAAAGCGATTCCAATATATCCGCTTGCGCACGGAGCAGTGCAAATATATCTTCACTGCTTACAGAATTTATATACGGTTGATAGTAGGGTGCATATTCGCCTTTTTCAGGCGGAGTAATTACTGCCATATTTTTATTTCCTTTATTCCTTCTGAATTGAGCACGCCCCTGTACATGCTTTTGGTTACAAAATACATTGAGTAGTTGCCCTGAGCATCCACTGCAATAACGCCGCCATCATGCTGCACGAGATTTTTATCCAATACTTCTTTAACGGCGCGCTGCAAGGTATAGCCGCGGTATTCCATCAGCGCGGATATACGGAAGGCAACCGCATTTTTAATAAACTTTTCGCCCCAGCCGGTTGCGGAAACTGCACAAGTTGCATTATTGGCGTAGGTTCCTGCACCGATAATAGGCGTATCACCAAGACGGCCGGGTAGTTTACCCATCATACCGCCGGTTGAGGTGCCTGCGGCGAGGTTTCCTTTTTTATCTTTGACCACGCAGCCGACAGTCCCTGCTTTTTTGGTTGTATCCATCTTTCTAGCGAGTGATTCCTGCTGATCAGCGGTGACAAAATATTCCGGATCCACCAAAACGGCTCCATTGGCTTGGGCAAATGATTCCGCACCATCGGAGACAAGCAATACATGTTTGGATTTTTCCATAACCATACGTGCCAGGGAGATGGGATTTTTTACCCGTTTAACATCGCCAACCGCTCCGGCGGCAAGATTTTCTCCATTCATGATGGAGGCATCCAGACATGCAATACCCTGAGAATTGAGTACTGCACCGCGTCCCGCATTAAAGAGGGAATCATCTTCCAATAGATTGATCACCTTCTCTACCACAGTGACAGCATCGCTGCCATTCTTAAGGAGTTCCTCACCCTTCAGCAGGGCGTTGTTGAGTGTGTTCATGCGCTGTTCCTTTTCCGCATCTGACATGGCAGGATTAACCGCACCTGCACCGCCGTGAATAACGATAACGTAATCGGGTATTCTCTTTTCCGTATCCGGTGTCAGAAAAATGGTTGCGATGATAATAGCAAATGAAATGAGAACAAGTATGGTGTATTTCATAGAAAGGCCTTTACGGGAATTACTCTGCTGAATTGTTCCAAAATGAGTGTACATGATAATGAAATAAGGGGTCAAAAAAAATACGGTAAAGCAAAGACAGCCCTCTTTCTGCCCGGTTAAAGATTTTCTTAATCCATATATTTAAGGATTAAATTTGAGAAAATAGAAAAGTATGGAAGTTCAGATAAATGTAGTAACGCTTATTCAGGGAATGTTAGCACCGGCTGTAATGATATCCGCCTGCGGTCTTTTGCTGCTGGGGATGAATAACAAATATTCCTTAGTGGTTAACAGGATCCGGCTGCTGAATGAGGAGAAGCGGAAATTTACGGCTAAGGCGGGAGAAAAGTCTTTTAATTACGAAGAGGAAATCCGCGTAACCAGTATTGATACACAGCTGACCCGGCTGCAGGAGCGCGTGCTGCTTGTGCGTAATGCGGTGCTCTGCTACTCACTCGCGGTTGCTTTGTTTGTGGTGACCTCGTTTTTGATTGGTTTTGCATTTCTGCTTGATATCGGCAGGTTGGATTATTTTGTTGTTATAGCTTTTACGCTTGGTATGCTGATGGTATTATGCGGAATAGGTTTTGCATTTTTGGAAACTAAGCGGGGGTATGAAATTGTCCGATATGAAATAGAAGCACATGAGTAATCCAGAGGAAATCCACTCTGATTTTTGGCTGCAGCCGGAAGCAATGCTCCGTTTGTATAAGGCGGGCGCATTCCCCATGG
>CAYYJL010000140.1:6695-7111 GCA_964472245.1 uncultured Ignavibacteriaceae bacterium
AGATTGAGTGGTATCTGCCGGAGATAAGGACGATTATTCCGCTGGATAATTATAATATACCAAGGAGCTTGAAAAAAGTATTAGCAGAAAAAAAGTTTACGGTTTTGTATGATCATGATTTTCCCGCAGTGGTTGAGGGATGTTCCTCACGGGATGAGACATGGATTTCTCCCAAGCTGATTTCCGCGTACATGCAGCTGCATGAAATGGGATATATACACACGGTGGAAGTATATGAGGAGAATCAGCTTGCGGGCGGATTATATGGCATTGCCTGCGGGGGCGTGTTTTTTGGGGAGTCTATGTTTTCGTACAGACCGCAGGGTTCCAAGATAGCGCTGACGCATCTGATATGGCGGCTGATTGAGCGGGGATTCGGTGTGCTGGACGTTCAACTGATGACGGATCATTTGCGG
>CAYYJL010000141.1:0-7106 GCA_964472245.1 uncultured Ignavibacteriaceae bacterium
CCAGTTTTTTGCGAAAGATCCTTTAGTGGGGGATTTAGCTTCAGATTTTATCTTGTACCGCTTTCTGGGACTGCCGTTTTTTCTTATTACGGTTGCTTACCGCGGGTTCTTTTTTGGGGTTGGCAAAACCAAGATATTTATGATATCTGCCATTTTGGTAAACGTCCTGAATATCTTTTTTAACTATCTTTTTATTTTTGGCAATTTTGGCTTTCCGGAAATGGGAGTGGTGGGCGCCGGCATCGGCTCCTCTTTAGCTACATTTTTTGACGCAGTTTTTTATTTTGCAATCAGTCTTCAGAAGGATATAAGAAAGAAATATAACCTTACCTTTAAACTTCATCCCAAGGCGGAAATTGTCAGGCAGTTGTATTCACTTTCCATTCCGGTTTCTTTTCAAAATATGTTTATCCTGCTGGGGTTTCTTCTGTTTATATCCATCACAGGATTAATCGGAACTGTGGAGCAGGCAGCAACGCAGGCGGTGATATCCGCGCTGTTTCTATCGTTTATGCCTTGTTACGGGTTCGGACTGGCTGTGCAAACTTTGGTGGGGAACAATGTCGGCGTAGGGAAGCACTGGCTTGCCAGATTGTATGGCTTTGAGGCGGCAAAAATTGCAACGTATTACACTGTGTTTTTGGCTGTTCTCTTTTATTTTATACCGGAGTATATTCTCCTCATCGTAACCGAGGATAAAGATATTATAAAGGCAGCCATACCTGCTATGCAGATTGCAGGATTTGCGCAGATATTTTATGCCACCGGGCTTGTTTTGGCAAATGGGCTGCAGGCCATCGGTAAATCAAAATACGTAATGTTTGCAGAAGCGATATCCAATCTGTTTATTTTTGTTCCTGTGGGTTATTATCTTGGGGTGGTTAAGGGGTTTGGTTTAGCAGGCGCCTGGCTTGGCTTGCCTTGCTACATCCTTACGTATTCGTTTATGATATATCTGAAATTCAGAAATCAGGATTGGACCCTCATTAAAGAGATGTAAGACTTACATCACTTTAAAATTATTCCGCCCGTGGTATCTTTCAAACTCCACTTTTATATAAGAAAAATATGGCATTTTTATTGAAAGAATAATTTTAATAATATGCGAAAACTATTTACGGATTTATTACCATGAAGTTTGGAATACCAAAAGAAACAAGATTTGAAGAAAAAAGAGTAGCATTGGCTCCGGCAGGGGTGGATGCACTTATACGATTAGGGCATCAGGTTTATATTGAAAGCGGAGCAGGGGAAGGGAGTCATTTTAACGATGCGGACTACTCAAATTTAGGGGCTCATATAGTTTACGGACCGGAAGAAGTTTTTCAGCGCTCTGAAGTCGTCATTAAAATTCACCGCGTGACAGAGCAGGAATGTGCGTTATTAAAGGATAATCAGGTTTTATTCTCATTTTTACACCTTGCGGTTGGGGAAAAGAGAATTATTCAATCACTCATTGATAAGAAAATTACGGCGGTTGGTTACGAACTGGTGGAAAATAAAGCCGGTTTGCCCGTGCTTTATGCTATGAGTGAAATTGCAGGAAAATTGGCAATTCAGGTAGCAGAAACCATGCTGGAAAGTACCAATCCCCTGGGCAGAGGGGTCCTTTTAGGAGGTATTACCGGGGTGGCTCCCGCAGCTGTTGTTATCCTGGGTGCCGGGGTTGTGGGTACCACAGCAGCCCGTGCCGCACTCGGAAGGGGGGCGTCTGTAATCGTTTTGGATACAGATATTGAGAGATTAAAACTGATTGATACCACTTTTGAGAAAAAAATCACAACTGTAATGGCTAATCCGTACACGATAAGCCGTGGCGTGAAATTTGCTGATGTTTTGATAGGAGCCGTACTAAAACGAGGAGAAAAGACTCCTCATATAGTCTCCGAGGAAATGGTAAAAAAGATGAAGAAAGGCGCAGTCATCGTTGATGTTGCGATAGACCAGGGCGGGGTTATAGAAACATCCCGGCCGACTACTTTATCTGACCCGTATTATGTACAGCATGATGTGATTCACTATTGTGTGCCGAATATGCCGGCATTGGTGGCGCGTACTGCATCCTACGGATTAACCAATGCCTCGTTGCCGTACCTGCTGGCAATTGCAGAAAAAGGCATCACTAACTCCCTCATGGAGGATGCCGGGTTTGCAGCCGGAGTTTGTACATTCAACGGCTACTGTTCAAACGAAATTGTGGCGGATATATTCAATCTGGAATACAGAAAAATCCGTCTTTTCTCAAATAACTAAAGAAATTATAAAATGATACCTTCGGTAAGTTCACAGAAGACTAAAAATTACGCTACTAATTATCAAACCAGATATAAAAGTAAAATCGTTTCCGCAGAGGAGGCAGTTAAGGTTATAAAGTCAGGTGATAAAATTGTCATCCACTCAAACTGCGCTGTTCCTAAACTATTGATTGAAAAAATGGTTGAACGGAAAAGCGAGCTGTATGACGTGGAGATTATTCACGTACTGGCAGTGGGGGATTTGCCATATCTGCGCCCAGGACTCGAAGGGCACTTCCGGCATACATCCTACTTCATGGGGGCAAATGTACGCAAAGCGGTATCTGAGGGCATAGCTGACTATGCACCTATTTTCCTTTTTGAATATCCTCTCTTGTTTGCACGCGGAATTATTAAACCCGATGTTGCACTCATTCAGGTTTCTCCTCCGGATGAACATGGATTCTGCAGTTTAGGCGTTGAAGTTGGTATCACCAAGACCTCCGCAGAAAAAGCATCGGTGATCATTGCACAGGTGAATCCGCACATGCCAAGAACACTTGGTGACAGTTTTATTCATGTCAGCAGAATTAATTATATTGTTGAGACGGACGAACCAATTTCTGAATTGCCCCAGGGCGAGCGTGAGCTTACTCCGGAGCTGCAAACAGTATATACCAGTATTGGCGAATCAATTGCTAATCTGATTGAGGATGGCTCTACACTTCAGATGGGTATCGGTGTTATACCTGATTCCGTGCTGCAGTTTCTCACCACAAAAAAAGATTTGGGCATCCATTCAGAAATGTTTTCTGACGGGATAATAGATCTGGTGGAAAAGGGGATACTTAATAACAGTAAGAAAAAGATTCATCAGGGTAAGATAATCGCCGGATTTGTTCTCGGGACAAGAAGGTTATACGATTTTATTGATAATAATCCCCTGATAGAATTTCACAGACAGGAATATGTGAATGATCCTTTTGTGATAGCCCAAAACACAAAGATGGTAGCCATTAACTCTGCCATTGAAGTTGATCTGACCGGACAGGTTTGTTCTGATTCCATAGGGACAAGATTTTACAGCGGGTTTGGCGGGCAGGTGGATTTTATCCGCGGCGCAGCCAGATCTGAAGGAGGCAAGCCGATTATCGCTTTACCTTCCACAACGAAAGACGGGAAAATTTCCCGAATTGTACCTACACTTAAACCGGGAGCAGGTGTTGTCACCTCCCGTGCAGATGTTCATCACGTTGTTACAGAGTACGGCGAGGTTCAGCTCTTTGGTAAATCTATACGGGAGCGGGTTAAAGCATTGATATCAATAGCTCATCCCGATTTCAGAGAAGAACTTGAACGATACGCAAAATCTTCAAAGCTAATATAATTGAGAAGGATTCATGAAGGCAATCATTGGGGATATCCACGGTTGTTATCATACGCTGATAGAGTTGCACAATCAGATTAAAACCAAGTACCCGCAGGCAGAGATATACTGCGTAGGGGATTTGGTTGACAGAGGAGTGTACTCCGCAGAGACGATACAGTTCATCATGGACAGGAAAATAAAGTGTGTGCTGGGAAACCACGACTGCATGTTCTATTTCTATTTTAGTGACCCAAACCATGAGATATCTAAAATCTGGGACTTAAATGGAAATGCCACTACTCTTCATTCCTATATGAAACATCAGGCGATGCTGGATGTTCATCTGGAGTTCATCGGCAAACTGCCGTTGTTTTACAACCTGAATGATTGCTTGATTTCCCATGCAGGAATCTCCACCAGAAATTATAGAACCCTGAACTTAAACGGGAAATTTGATGCTGAAAAAGTTGAGCAATTCTATTTTGATAAGCTTGGTGACTCAGACGGCATCTTATGGAACCGGGATACATTGGCAGATATAGGAAAAATGCAGATTGTGGGGCATACAAAAAAAATGGATGTTGTTTTTGTGGAGGAGGCAAACGCACTTTACATTGATACCGGTGCTTACAGCCAAAATAAGCTGAGTGCCGTAATAATTGAAGAAGGGGAGATACGGGATGTACTTTCGGCGCAGACAGTTCCGGTTGATTTGCATGATTGAGAAAATCCGGTAAAATTCGGGTAAAAACTCAGTATATCCGAATAATTCTCTATCAATTTGATTGATTTTCTTATATTTCGGCTTTCAAAAATATCCGGTTCATTATCGCCTTTTTGCTACATATTTCATACTCATAATAGGTCTAACAATAAAAGAAGCATTGGCACGGACGAAGATTATCGCAATTACTTCGTCACCGGGTATTATTATTTTTCTTGCCGGGTTGTTTATTGGGGCACTCCCGCAAAAATCCGATTCCATTAACTCCGGTTTATGGTTTGATGCCGTATTCAACATGCAGTATCATGAGGCGCTGTCTGATATATCACCGGCAAGTAATCAGCTGCCTGCCAATTCACCGCGAAATCCGGAAAGTTTTTCACTTGACTTAACTGCAGATAGTTCGTTCATAAACCCACGGTCGGCAGGTGATCAGGTGATAAATGGCAGCTTCCGCCAAAGTGACTTAATTACTGATTCCACATTGCTTCTAACTGATACCAGCCGGCAATTTCTTGATTCTGCACTCTACCTGACTGACTCCACCCTGACTGATTCGGCACTGACGGACACGGTAAAAATTGATTCCATGGCAATTGATTCAACAGCAAGATTGGAGCATTTCCGCCACCGGAGAAAAGACCAGCCGTATATATCACTTTACAAACAGAAGCCGAGTAAATTTTATACGGAATCTGCTTCCGCACGCAAACGGACGGTAACAATTGACTCTACCGGTCAATTTGTAGAGATTAAAGAATTTGTTGGTTCTCAACAGGTTAAATATCCTGTAAAAATTCCGATAGATGAATACCTGGAAATGAAGATGAAATCCCGTGAGCGGGAGCTATGGGACGAGCTTGCCTATAAATATGAGTATAAGGAAAACAAACGGGATCTTACCTCTCTTATTAAGGATTTTACAGATTTTGAAATACCGCTGCCCTCTGTCGGCGTACTCAGTATATTCGGTGCACCAAAGATAAGTCTCCGCATCGGCGGTGCTGTGGATATACATGGCGCATGGAGAAATGAAACAACCGAAGGTGTTACGGCATCCCGTTTAGGCAATACAAGAAACGAACCCGATTTTAAACAGCAGGTACAGATAAATGTTAACGGTACCATAGGTGATAAACTGCAGATAAATGCAGACTGGAATACTGAGCGAACCTTTGAGTATGAAAACCAGCTGAAATTAAAATATACGGGATATGAAGATGAGATTATTCAATCCATAGAAGCGGGAAACGTTTCTCTTCAGACTTCCTCTCTTGTAGGGGGCAGTGAGGCACTTTTTGGAGTAAAGGCAAACTTTAAAATGGGTCCGCTTACCCTGACAGCATTGGCATCCCAGAAAAAGGGAGAAGTGAAAGAAAAAGCACTCAGCGGCGGTTCACAGGAACAGATATTTACCATACGGGCGCATGAATACTCCCGTTCAAGTTATTTTGTGGACTCTATATATGCGGATACATCCGCGCAGTTTAATCTGTTTAATAAATATTATGCAAATGCAACTCCGATTATTGACAGCAGATATACCATAAAAGATATTGAAATCTGGAAATCGGTCAGTCAGACGCTGCGTGATCCTTCTGAACGTAATGCAATTGCTTATATAAATCTGCCTCCACTGGCAGAAGGGCAGGTATATGCGGAGAGTTTCAGAAATGCAGAAGAGGTAAACGGGCGGATTGCAAAAGGCCGTTTTATTAAACTGACTGAAGGGAAAGATTATATAGTTCAGAAATATGCCGGATTTGTAACATTTAAGGCACCGCCAAACGAAACGGATATATTGGCAGTCTCTTACAGCATAGATAATGAACTGGAAGGTCCGTCAGATGATCAGTTTTTTGGTGAGTTCCTGACGGATGCAACTGCTGATACCTCAAAGCGGCTGGTGTTAAAACTGATTAAACCGCAGAATTTGCTCCCTTCAAACCAAACAGCGTGGAAACTTCTGCTTAAGAATATATATTATCTGGGTTCAAGAAACCTGAGTAAAGAAGGATTTGAGCTTGATATACGGTATGAAATAGATGGTCAGGATCCTGTTTCTATTCTAGGACCTACAAGACTGCTGAATGCATTTGGTTTGGATTTGCTTGATCAAAGCAGTGCCTCCAATCCGGATGGATTGTTTGACTTTTTACCGGGAAAAACAATTCTGCCTGAAACAGGAGATATAATTTTTCCTGTGTTGGAACCGTTCGGAAGGAACATCCCGAAAAACATACCGGACTTTGATTCTCTGAAATACCTTGATGTATATGACACTACGCAGACCATTGCAAAGCTGAATAAACTAAAGGACAAATTTATTATAACCGGTAAGGCATCCGGCACAGCTTCCTCCAATTATCAGCTTGGCTTTAACGTGGTGGAAAACTCCGTCCGTGTTACATTGGATGGCCGTGAACTGACTCCCGGTGTGGATTATGTGGTGGACTATAATATCGGCACACTTACGATCCGCAACAGTGCCGCACTGGTGCCTAATGCAAATCTGAGAATTACCTACGAGGAAAACGATTTATTCCAGATTGCTTCTAAAACGCTCTTTGGTGTGCGTGGTATATTTGATTTAAGTAAGAACACAAAGCTTGGTTTTTCTGCACTTACATTATCTGAACAGACACTGAGTGATAAAGTAAGAATTGGGGAAGAGCCGCTGAGCAACTCTATATACGGCCTCGATTTTTCAACAGAGTTTGAACTGCCATTTTTGACCAATGCTCTGGATTATCTGATATCTACCAAAACGCCTTCCACA
>CAYYJL010000142.1:0-6957 GCA_964472245.1 uncultured Ignavibacteriaceae bacterium
CCGTAGGAGTCCCTTCGGGAAAAACCGTTAAGGATGCAAGAGTGGCGGGAAAAAATTTGTAACTGGAGAGTTGGTCCCGACGAGTCGGGATTGAATGCGGCGGTCTTGCTCCGTAGGAGTCCCTTCGGGAAAAACCGTTAAGGATGCAAGAGTGGCGGGAAAAAATTTGTAACTGGAGAGTTGGTCCCGACGAGTCGGGATTGAATGCGGCGGTCTTGCTCCGTAGGAGTCCCTTCGGGAAAAACCGTTAAGGATGCAAGAGTGGCGGGAAAAAATTTGTAACTGGAGAGTTGGCAGAGTGGTTGAATGCGGCGGTCTTGAAAACCGTTAAGGATGCAAGTCCTTCCGGGGTTCGAATCCCTGACTCTCCGCAACATTAAGGTCTGATGAAAGTCAGGCCTTTTTTATTTACGGAGGTATTATGTACTTTACTTACATATTAAGATCCAAACTAAACGGTAGGCATTATTACGGTCATAGTGCTGATTTGACCGAGCGACTCAAAGCTCACAATAGCGGGAAAGTAAGAAGTACAAAGGGTTACCGTCCATGGGAGGTAATATATTATGAGGAATATCCAACCAAATCGGAAGCATACCAGAGAGAGATGTTTTTAAAGAGCATAGATGGATATAATTTTCTTAAATCAAGAGAAATCATTTGATTGCGGCAGTCTTGCTCCGTAGAAGTCCCTTCGGGAAAAACCGTTAAGGATGCAATCCGCCACGGCGGAGTCACCGGCGGACTTCCGGGGTTCCTCTGATGAATCGGAGCTGACTCGACCCGCAGAAAAAATGGAATGCGAAAATGGCGATTTTGAGCTGTTTTCGCATTTTTTATTCTCCCTGATACACCCAAATACATCTTTTTTTTTCCATGAAGTGACTTTTGGAGGACTTTTCTGGGTCACTTTTGACAGAGATGTTTATTATTCACTTTCAATCTGGATTGATGTTTTGTATTTTTCGAAAATTAATAAAAGACTGAAATGCCAGAACTTAGCAGATTTTTCGGAATTATAATCCGTATGTATATGGAAGCAGGAGTTCAACACAACAAACCGCATTTCCATGCATATTATCAGGAAAATGTTGCTATATATGGGATTGATCCGATAGAACTAATTTCGGGATCGCTTCCACTCAGGCAATCCCGTTTTGTTGAGGCGTGGGCAGAATTACACATAACTGAATTAGGAAGTGCTTGGGAACGTTTGCAAAATGGTCAATTGCCTATCCCAATCGAACCATTAAAGTAATTCATTTTTTTTAGGTACGGATATGACACATGAGATATATAAAATAAAGAGTTTCAAAATAGCAGCCCCTTACACTTTGGATCTTCATTTTGATGACAATATCAGAAAAGTAATTAATTTCGAACCGATACTTCGCGGAGCTCTGTATGGTAAATTACGCGACCTGACTTTTTTCAATTCTGTTTATTTGGATGAGGAGGTTCATACTATTGCCTGGCCAAATGGGGCTGATTTCGATCCTGCTGTTTTACATAACTGGGAAGATAATCTTGACGCTCTCATTGAACAATCAGCAAAGTGGCAGGTGGCTGCAAGTTAATTCCCATTTTGAATGACAGGTAAACTGAAAAGTAGTGTGCTTTAGGAGACTTTTAGCGCATCACCCTTTAAAAATTGCGTTTTAAGCGCCTTATGTAATAATGTCTACAGCGGTGATTTTTCCGTGACTCTCCGCAATTTGGAGTCTGATGTAAGTAAGGCATTTTTATATACGCAGGTATTATGTACTTTACCTACTTCATCTTTTGATGTGAATGTGTGTTTATTAATGCCTATCAATTATGTTATTTGGATGTAACTCGGATTCACCTTGGGGATTAGCCATGATAAAAGACATTATTCATCTTTAGGTAACTCTTCCTGTGGTATCTCCGGTTCAGGTATCGGTTGTTTAGAATCCCGATTTCTAAGATCGCGTTGCCGGCCAAGGTTGTTTTCCAACAAACGTATTAATTTATCTATAGCGCCATCAAGGGCTTGGTTCAAGTTTGAAGCATGATTTGTTACAACTATTGGCTGCTGTCCTTCGAGCCGCGCTTCAATCATACAGCGTTTATCGTTTTTTCCTTTCTTATTTCCATCTTCATCTTTCAGATGGACTTCAATTGTAGTAATTTGATCGCTCATTCTATCTAATGCATTATTAATTGTATTGCTGAACTTAGCAATCAGGTCTTCATTTCCCTTGATGTTATGTCCGGTATTTATACGGATATTCATGTTATACTCCTTTTGAGATTATATATATTCATTTGTTGATCACGCAATGCTTCTTTATTTACTTGTGATTGTTCAATTCCCTTTTTCTAATCATTATTTTTCTTCTAATGATTCTTGAAGGGTAAAATTCGTTTATTAATAACCACGCTCACAAACCACTCGATATTTTTCATGCGGGTTACTGCAATCATCAGCGGTGCTATTTATGTAAAGCCGGTCAAAAAATTTTATCAGAGCTTTAACATCTGCTTTTATCATCGCTTATTCAATGAATAATATTAATATAAACATGGATTCAATTTTATCCACTCAATGCAAGATGGAGTTGGGGAGAGCCATATAGTCAGTCCCTCCCTGATGAAACGTAAAAGTCACCGCTCTCAATCAATTCATGTAAGATGCAGTTGAACTCCATTAATCAGCCGGGTGCTCCCAACTTTATTGAAGCATTGAATTTTATACAGCTTGTCTGGTTGGTATTATAAAGAGCGATGCGGAGGAATTGTGTAATACTTTTTCCGTGACGCTTCCAAGAAGTATATCTTCCAACGATCTTTTGCTGTGAGAGCCCATAACGATAATATCAACATTCAATTCCTCGGCAGTCTTTAATATGGTTTCAGCACAATCATCTTCTTTTACCAAGGTTTCAATTGTTTTACTGCCCAGATGCCGTTTTACTCGATCAAGAAATTTTTGAGATGCGGCTTTAAGTTCTTCCACGGTTTCCAGCTGGAGCATATCCAAATTAGTGTAGCCGATAAAACCCATTATAGGTGAATAATCCACTGAGGAATAATAGACCGGCTCCAATACGACATGCAATAAAATTATTTCAGCTTCAATAGCTTCTGCAATAGAATAACCTGTTTCAGCAACTTTTTGAGCGGTGGGGTTGTAATCGAGTGCTATAAGCACTTTCCTCTTTTGTTTTGGTATCATTGTCAACTCCATTTATTTATTAGTACATCAACACTGAGAAAATCATTTCTTGCATTTTCGGCTTCCCCCGCATCACGGTTCACTCTCCTGCAATTAAAGTAAGCTAAGGGATTGAAAGCATCAATTTTTAATTTCATTGTAAAATCTATTTTCTGTTTCCTTACGAACTCTTTCATCAGTTAATACGGAGCTCTTATAGCTGCGTACTTTTGATAAAAGAAAGTATTAAGGAGATGATGATATTTTTGTATTTTTATTCCACTCATCCATCTGCGTCAACTATAAAGTTTAAAATATCTCCAATTAATTTTAGTAAAAGGAAACCAAACTATTAATAGTCCAAAAGAATGAAAAAGGAACTACATCTTTTTGGGGGAATCTAAACCGGAGAAAGAATGGTACCGGTAAAACCTAAGAATTTGTATCTCTTTCGGTTTTGTATTGGTCAGAAATTTGAATGTGTTTTGCAGCCCTGACAAAGTTAAGGAGAAATGTCTTTTTGAAAGAATAAATGGTTGTAATTATCTCAAATAATAGTATCTGAATACGGCGGTCCTGCTCTGCAGGAATACTATCGGCAAAAAAGGTTAAGAGTGTAATCCGCCACGGCGGACCTCCGGTGGAGTTCCGGGGTTCTTCCGACAAGCTGGGACTGTCTTTCCCAACCTAATTTATACAATGAGGATATTGCGAATTTAAGCGGTTTTCATTTTTTTAATCTATATGTTCCTCCTCAATGCACCCAAGTTCTTTCTAAAGTGGCCATTTTTTGAAGGCATTAAGTAACAACTTTTTGGATAAACAAAAAAAAGCCACCTATTAAAGTGGCTTCGAAAATCTTTATAGCTGATTCATCTCTTCTTAATCAGGAATACCATCAAAGTTATTATCCTTGAATGCTTTAAAGTTTGCCTTAATGTTTTCTTTGATGTTGTTGTCAATCTCGCTCCTGTTACTCTCGTTAATCGGATCCAAAAATTGATTATTTGAGTCGAAGAACCAGAGATAAGGTTTTATTTGCAGGGTAATATTGGACATCGTCTCAGTTACTACAAGTGCATTAGGAAGGTTAAGTTTTTGCTTTGCACTTTTATCTGATTTGTAAGTGAACCGAACGCCGTTAAAAGCACCTTTGACCACTACGGAAAATCTAAGGTTACCGTCAGCGAAGTCTGGGTCAGGGATTGGTTCATTGTCAGAGAGTTTATGCACCTCGAACTTAATCTTGTCATAATAACCAGCAGGAATGTACCCAGCCCCAATAGTGTTAACACCGGTATTCAGGTTCAGGTAAAGCACGTAAGGACCTGTCTTGAAATTTGCAGAATCCCCAGAAACAGCGACGTTCAGTTTAATATCTTTAATAAGAATCTTAACTGTGTCCAAAACGAGACTGTTAGTATTATCGGATATCTCAGACGAGCTCATAACGCTGAATTTGAAATTATCCGAAGGGGTGGGTGTAACCGTGACATCCTGACAACCAATAACATTAAGCATTAAAATGCTAAGAATGGCTGCAAGTGATATTAAATTTATATATCTCAGTACTAATATTTTTTGAAAATGAGTGTTCATTTGTATTTAACCTAATTTATTTTGCTCGCAATATGCCACTATTAAGTATATAAAATAATAGAGCAAGAGATTGAAAAAGGAACTAATGCAAAGGGATTACATCTGGCAGCCGTGGTTTTGAATTAAAAAATATTATCTAAATCTGGTATTCTTGTTACGCAGGCGTACTTCAGAAAAAAACAAGGAGTGGTGACTACCAGGGGTACTCCGATAAATTGGGTTGGGCTTCGGGATATCAGCGGCTTATAGATGATCCCAAATACTAATCCGGCTGTAAGTCTTGTGGCTGATGATGCGGTCAGTTTACATTTTTAATAAAAAACGATGGCGAGACTCCGGTGAATTTTTGGAAAGCGCGGGTGATATCCGTTCAGTATCCGTTTCAACTTCTCATTTTTCCGACTGGACGATAACCGATGAGGACGCACCTATGCCGTTTGAACTTTCATCGTTAGCTTCCCGTGTGGTAAAAAATTCAGCTACTTTTCAATAGAGTACAGCAGCATAAACGCCTTTCATTTAATCACTTTAAGTGCTTCCACGGCTTGTTTGTTGGAGGGATCCAGGACTGCTACTTCCGCCCAATTGGCTTTTGACTTTTGTGCGTCGTTTTTCAGAAAGTAGTAATAGCCGAGGTAAGAATATGCTTCTATCAATTCCTTTTTGAATTTATTCTTATCCGCAGCGGATTTTTCAATAAACAAATCATAGTACGGTTGTGCCAGTCCAATTTCTGTCTCAGGATCAAAATTTACTTTTACTCTGGCTTTCCAGAGATAAGCGATAACCAGGTTTGGCGATTTTGCCAGAAGCATACTGAGCATAGTGTCTGCGTGCATATATTCAGTGCCGATGGAAGTATCAATACGGGAATTCCAGGATGACTTTATCTGCGACCATGCAGACTTTTGCTGTGATGTGAAAACTTGTTCAACCGCAGCTGTTAACTCTGTTTTTGCAAGGGAAATTTTTTCACTGCTTCCGTCTGCTGCACACAGCTGCGCCTGATAACGGAGAAGGAGGAGGCGGACTTTATCAATTTGCTCAGGTTCCGGTTTTACTGATTCTGTTGTAAATTGCAAAACCCTCGTAATGTTTGCATCACCGCGGAATATATATGCCTTGCTGATATCAAAATATTCCTGCGAGGTAAGAGTTCCCTTTGCTGTAAGTGCGCTGATAACACCGTCCCAATTTTTGTTCTTAAAATTGATGACGGAGATTTTGCCCCACATATCTTTGCGGGTAGAATCCAATTCTATCACTTTTTTAAGGTAGGGGAGGGCGGCTTGTTCCTCACCTGATTTAATGAGCAGTTCTGCATAATTTTCAAAATCAGAAATCTGAAATTCTGCAGCTGTATTGCTGAACATTTGCTTAAAGTATCTTTTGCTCATTTCCACACTATCCTGCCGGAGATACGAATAGGCAATAATCCTGAGCAGGGGCTGATCTTTGGGTGTACCTGTCAGTAAATCTTTTAACAGCGCGGCCGATTTATTGTATTCCTTATTCAGGTAGAGTAAGGAAGCAAGGCGTTTTGCTTTTTCATATGAGGACTCGGAGTATTGTATATATTTTTCGTAATACTGTGCCGCGGAGGAATAATCTTTACTCTCGGCATATATCTCTGCAAGTTCACGGTAAGCAGGAGAATATGCCGGGTCTGAGGCAATGGCCTCCTTCAGCAGTATTATTGCCTCTCCGGATTTGGTGATTAACTTATATATCCCTGCTTTCATAAGGCGTGCTTCAGGGTTTTTGGGATTAACCGTTAATACTCTTTCAAAACAGCGGAGTGCTTCTGTCCCCTTGCCGCCGCTCAGATAAATTTGCCCCTGGAGTAGGAGAGCTCTTTCATGATTGGGATTTGTAGCTAAGGCATCATTAAGTAATTCGAATGCCTTGTCAATGTTTTTTGATCCTTCAGACGTAAATGATTCGGCCAGTATGCATAAAACATCCGGCTTATCAGCTTCACTGAATTCCAAAGCAGATTTCTCATACGGAGCTGCAGCCAGGGGTTGTGAGAGTATATAGTAGTATTTTGCAAGGCCTGCATAGTTCAGGGGATTTTCCGGATCTGCCTTTATACCGTTTTCAAAGCAAATTTTTGCAGAATCATTTTTCCTCTCCGCAAGGCAGATATCCCCAAGGTAAAACATGGCGGAGGATTTGTG
>CAYYJL010000143.1:0-655 GCA_964472245.1 uncultured Ignavibacteriaceae bacterium
TCAACTTGATAAGGAACTTGCCGAACGGGATGGTGGGGACCATCCCTTCTATGCACAGTACAATAAAATTGATGCTATTAAATATGCCATTGTCGCGTACCGCAATAACGAAGCTGTCGGATGCGGAGCGATAAAAGAGTATTCCCCCGGCGTTATGGAGGTTAAGCGGATGTATGTTCCCGATACTCTCCGCAACAATGGCATTGCGACGATTGTCCTTTCAGAACTTGAAACATGGGCAAAGGAACTCGGCTGCTCCAGACTTATTTTGGAAACCGGCAAAAAGCAGCCGGAAGCAATCCGGCTTTATGAAAGATCAGGATATACCGTTATACCAAACTTCGGACAGTATGAAGGAATTGAAAACAGTGTCTGTTTTGAGAAGGTAGTTTAGAAATTCCCCAATTTTAAATGGACCTTGTTCCCTTAAAAAGAATAAATTGCCGGACTATATTAATAGACTTTGAACCAAGATATGTCAAGAAATACTCTTTCATCGGGTCTCATGTCTTTTCCGGATTTAATAGTCAGAAGAATTTCATAGCCTATTATGAATTTATAATCATATTTTTAGTACCTATTCCCTTCGATAATTGTTCAACATTTGACCCCGGGTTTGCTCGGTCCGCAATTCGAGCGGATCGGGTTGGCGAAG
>CAYYJL010000143.1:665-6900 GCA_964472245.1 uncultured Ignavibacteriaceae bacterium
TCTGCTTGATACAATCTAATCGACCAAGGTAATTTTTTAGAATTTTCCCCAGCATAGTCCGCAACTTAGTCCAACATGGAATTTAAGTTTTGGACTAAGCTTTTACTAAATTGTTGCAATGTATCATAAACGAGAGATGTTAATAGTGTGGAGTATCATTGTAAACTACTATTATATCCGTGATACATCAAACACACTATTAAAGATTAAATACTATTTTCAAACTGTTCTTTAGTTTACCTTTTAACTCCTCTTCGGCTTATAAAAATGTGAGGATTGTCCGTAAAATACTTCTGCAGCTTCCATAACCGTTTCGGAAAGTGTGGGGTGCGGATGTATCGTGAGTTTTATATCTTCCACATTGGCACCCATTTCAATTGCCAGGGTCCCCTCAGCGATTAATTCCCCCGCTCCGGGACCGCAGATGCCAACTCCAATTACTCTTTTATCTTCTGAACGGACAATCAGTTTTGTCACGCCGTCAAAGCGGTCAAGTGTGGTTGCTCTTCCGGATGCAGCCCATGGGAATTTTGCAACTTCATGTTTTATACCCATTTCACGTGCCTGCGTTTCGGTTAAACCTGCCCACGCAATTTCCGGATCAGTAAAGACTACTGCGGGAATTGCCAGCGGAGCAAATTCAACCTTATGTCCGTTTATAACCTCCACAGCAACCCGCGCCTCATGTGAGGCCTTATGCGCCAGCATCGGTTCACCTGCAATATCGCCTATTGCAAATATGTTAGCATCAGCTGTGCGGCATTGCTTATCTATTTCTATCCAGCCGCGCTGTGTGATTTTTACTTTAGTGTTTTCCAGTCCGAGACCTGCGGTTACCGGTTTACGTCCGATGGAAACCAGAACATGGCTGTATACTGTATCAGACTCCGTTCCATCCTGCGCCTGAATCTTAACTGACAAGCCGTTTTTAACTTCCTTAATGCCTAACACTTTTGAGTTGAGCATTATCTTCTCAAACTTCTTATCCAGCATTTTTGAAAGGTGTGCAACCAGATCACGGTCAGCACCCGGCAGAAGCCCGTTTGTCATTTCCACAACGGATACTTTTGCACCTAATGCCTGATATACCGAGCCGAGTTCCAGCCCTATATATCCGCCGCCCACTACAAGCAGTGATTCCGGTATAGCCGGCAGATCAAGCGCCGATGTTGAATTGAGCAAACGCGGACTGTTTATTTCAAATGCCGGTATTGTTGCAATTACGGAACCGGTTGCAATAATACAATGCTCAAAATTGACTTCATCAGTTCCGCCGTCTACCTTAGCAACACTCTGTGTATTTGAGTTTACAATCGATGCACGGCCCTGTATATAATTAATTTTTCTCTGCTTGGAAAGCACACCAAGTCCGCCGGTCATTTTTCCGACAACACTGTTTTTCCAGTCACGCAGGCGGTCCAGGTCAATCTTTGGCTGATTAAACTCCACACCCCAGTGTGCAGATTCTTTTGATTCATTAATAAGTTTAGCAACATGCAGCAGCGCTTTGGAAGGGATGCAGCCGCGGTAGAGGCATACTCCGCCGGGATTTTTGTCTAAATCAATTAATGTAACATTCATTCCTAAATCGGCAGCATAAAACGCAGCGGCATACCCGCCCGGTCCTGCACCGATTACCGTAAGCTGTGATTTTGTCATTTATATATATCCTTAATCTTTCTCAATACAAACATTTATTCTATAACGGAAAATCCGGTGTACTTCTGCAGCGGAGCAGGTACAAGAATTTTCCCTTCCGGTGTCTGATTATTCTCCAGCAGCGAAACCATAAGACGGCTGGTGGCAAGTCCGGAGCCGTTTAATGTATGGATAAAATCCGGCTTCTTTGTGTCTTCCCTGCGGAATTTAATATTCGCACGCCTTGCCTGAAATGCTTCAAAGTTGCTGCAGGAGGATGCCTCCAGCCATTTGTTTTCAGCCGGCGACCATACCTCTATATCATAACACTTTGCAGCGGAAAAACTTAAGTCTCCCGTACACAGCATTAATATGCGGTAAGGAACCTTAAGCGCTTGCAGTATATCCTCAGCATCTTTAACCAGCTTTTCCAGTTCATCATACGATGTATCCGGGTGTGCAAACTTAACCATCTCAACTTTGTTAAACTGATGCACACGTAAAAATCCTTTTGAATCTTTTCCGTATGAACCTGCCTCTCTTCTGAAACATGCCGAGTATCCTGCATACTTCACCGGCAGCTCTCGTTCCTGCAGAACTTCATCACGGTATATATTGGTGATCGGCACCTCTGCGGTAGGGATCGGATACAATCCATCCTTTTCAATATGGTACATATCCTCTTCCATTTTGGGAATCTGGCCGGTACCCTTCATGGAATCCCGGTTAACCAGAAACGGCGGAAATATCTCCGTATATCCATGGTCGTTAATATGCATATCAAGGAAAAAATTAATCAGTGCGCGTTCCAGAGTTGCACCCTTCCCTTTATATACGGGGAATCCTGAACCGGTTATTTTTGCCCCGCGTTCAAAATCCAGGATGTTCAGTTTTTTACCCAGTTGTATATGATCCATCACCGGGAAATCATTTTCAAACGAATACCCCTCCGGCAGCCAGCGGCGCACTTCAACATTCTCTTCCGCGCTCATACCGACGGGAACTGATTCATGCGGCAGGTTTGGTATATATGCTAAAATGTCGGAAATAGCGGTTTCAATCTCCGCAACCTTTTTATCCTTTGCGGTAATCTCATCGGAAACCCCCTTCATCTCCGCCATCAGCGCTGTGGTATCTTCCCCCGCCTTTTTCATCTGCGGAATCTTAGCTGAGGCCTGGTTCTTCTTTGCTTTTAATTCCTCAACCGAAAAAATCAGAGCCCGGCGCTCCTCATCCAATTGCAGTATTTCACCAATGCGGTCCTTTTCTTTTTTATTGGTAAGACCCTTGCGCACCAAATCGGGATTTTCCCGGATTAATTTAATATCAAGCATGTAAAACAGTCAAAATTTGAAAAAATAACCCCCAAATTTACGCAAAAAGCGGGAGAAAATTGGGGGAGGGCTAGCTTTGGCGTTTAGTAATAATTCAATTATTATTACCCGTTATGAAACCAAAATTCCGTAACAGATATAAAACCGATTCGATCCGGCTGCAAAACTGGGATTACTCAAATAATGGGGCATATTTTATCACGATATGCACCAAAGAACGCGCCCATTATTTTGGGGAAATAACTGCAGGCGAAATGTATTTGTCACACGCCGGTGTGTTGGCGGATGTATTCTGGCATGAAATTAAACATCACGCAAAACATGTGCAAACCGGACCGTTCGTTGTCATGCCGAACCATATACACGGCATATTGATAATCAATAAAAACATTGGGGCGGATGGCGGGGATGGTGTAACAAAAACGGATGGTGATGTTAATGGCGTTGATGGCGTTGATATCGTTAATGGCGTTGATACGGTTGACATCGTAGAGACAAGGCATGCCTTGTCTCTACCGCATGCCTTGTCTCTACCGCATGCCTTGTCTCTACATGAACAACAAACGAATCCCCAAACCCCACCCAACCCCATCGGCAAACAACGGTTCGGTAATCAGGGCAAAAATACCGTTTCATCAATTATCGGTTCATACAAATCCGCGGTAACAAAACATGCGCATCGCCTCGGTTTTGATTTCGCCTGGCAACCCGGATTCTACGAAAACATTATCCGGAACCCGGAATCCTACGACCGAATCGCAGAATACATCATAAACAATCCCATACGCTGGGAGGATGATAAATTCCATTCGTAATACGTAAAACAAAATCAATGAACCGGGCACTTTTTTTGATTTAAAATTACTATTTACGAAGATGATCATCGTTCAATTATGATGCAAAAACACCAAAATGCAAATATGCTGCTGCTGATAGCCGATATCAGCGGATATACTGATTTTATGGTTGCCAATAAATCCACCATAGGCAAAAGCCAGATGATTATTGTTGAATTAATTAAAACCATTATTGCACATCTGCATATTCCTCTCAAAATTGCGAAACTGGAAGGGGACGCCGTTTTTCTGTATGCGGAAAAAGACGGCAATGATAAAACATGGGATGAATTGTTATGCTGCATTGGTGAACGCCTCACCGGCTTCTTTGATATTTTTACACAAAAGATAAATGAACTCTCCCAATCTGTCATGTGCGAAGATGATGCGTGCAAAATCATTGACCGGCTCCGTGTTAAAATCATTGTGCATTACGGAACTGCGGAAATTATACAACTTGGCGATTTCCGGGAACTCTCCGGAATAGATGTTATCCTGCTTCACCGCCTGCTTAAATATAGCGTCAAAGCACCTGAATATATCCTTATGACCGAGGCTGCCCTGCAGGAAATAAAATTCCCTAAGATTATCTGCGTGGAAAATAACTCTGAGCATTGTGAAGGAATCGGAGAGGTTCAAACCTTTGTCTGGTACCCCGCCCCTTATGCCCATCCGGCTCTTTGAACAGTTTTTACTTTCCCGTATATTTCAGATAGAATTTCACCCGTTTAATTCACCCAATACGTAACAGGGAAAACCAGCATGGATATATCCGTAATTCTTCTCGCCGTTATTATAATACTTCTGATTATTATACTTATACAGACAAGAAATAGCCGCAGCGATGCAGCTTCCTCAGCAATACGCGACATTATGGTCAGTATAAAAAAGATTGAAGATGACCTGAAGATTGACTTCCGCATGAACAGGGAGGAATCCGCAAAAACTGCAAAAGATAACCGGGATGAATTGAGAAGCGCAGTGATGAATCTTCAGCAGGATTTACGCTCGGTTCTGGAAAACAGTTTCCGACAGAACCGGGAATCACTTGATATATCTCTGCAAAAATTTGCGGCAGCATTCCAGCAAAGCGTCCAGTCCTTTAATCAGCTGCAGCAGGAAAAATTTGCTTCATTAGAAAAAAAGCAAAATGAGCTTATCACCGGCACCGAAAAGAAACTCGAGCAGATGCGGGAAACCGTTGATGAAAAACTGCAGCGCACGCTGCATGAACGCCTCTCCCGTTCATTTGAAACCGTGGGACATCAGCTTGCGGCTGTGCAGGAAGGACTCGGAGAAATGAAAAATCTTGCGCAGGATGTGGGTGGACTGAAAAAAGTTCTGGCCAATGTAAAGCAGCGCGGTTCATTTGGCGAGGTGCAGCTTTCCATGTTATTGGAACAGATACTTGCACCGGATCAGTATGAAGCAAATGTGAAAACAAAACAGGGCTCGGCTGCGGTAGTTGAATTTGCAATTAAACTTCCCGGCAGGGAAACAAGCGGTACACATGTATGGCTCCCGGTTGATGCCAAATTTCCCAAGGATGTATATGAACAGCTGCAGAACGCACACGACAAGGGAGATCCTGCTGAAGTGGATTCCGCACAAAACACCCTTTATGCAGCAGTTAAGAAAATGGCAAAAGATATACAGGAAAAATATATTGATCCGCCCTCAACCACGGACTTTGCCATCATGTTTCTCCCCTTTGAGGGTATATATGCCGAGGTGGTCAGGAAATCCGCTTTACTGGAAGAATTACAGAGAGTATATAAAGTAATTGTAACCGGACCCGCAACCCTTGCAGCCATACTCAACTCCCTTCAAATGGGATTCCGCACCCTTGCCATTCAAAAGCGCAGCAGTGAGGTATGGCAGGTACTTGCTGATGTTAAAAAGGAATTTGAAAACTTTGGCGGCATGCTGCAAAAAGCACAGCAGAACATACAAACCGGACTCACCCAATTAGACGATGTCATGGGCAAACGCACCCGCGCCATCCAACGCAAACTCAGGGATGTGGAAGGAACCGGAACAAAATTGATAGATTCGGATGAGTAAAAACTTGCAGAAGGTATTGAAGCGGTTATTCTAACCGCTGAATCTCCGCATCAACCTTTTTAATAAGGTCTTGGATTCGTATAAGCTGCTTGGCATAAAGGCGCTGCTGATTACCTTTGAGTGAGGCGTTCAGGTTTATATAGTTATTGAGTCTGGTATCATTAGCAACGGCTTTCTTTACACTTTCTACTGATACAAAATCTATCCCTGACTCAACCACAAACGGAACCATCTGCTCCAGCACTACCTTTGCGTCTATCTGATTGTTTTCCTTTATCAGCCAGTAATGTTTGTCGTAAAGAGAAATAATATCTTTCAGCAGTTCCCTGTTGGTAATCAGTTTGCTCTCCCCTGTCTCCTTCA
>CAYYJL010000144.1:0-6808 GCA_964472245.1 uncultured Ignavibacteriaceae bacterium
CAGTCCGAGAAAAATTGATTCTAAATAAAGAATAATGCCGCCGGCAATCCAGATGATGTTATAAGTGGGGAGACCGGAGAGGGAAATTTCCCGCCGGAAATTATCGGGTGAAAACATTGTATAAAATTTAGGGAGGTCCCACAGCAGAAGCATCAGGCACGCAAGCGTCATTAATAAGGTTATCAGCCAGGTGCCGGTGAACTGCATGGCAACGGTGATAAGGCAGATGTTGATGATCAGAGGAAAAAAGATAACAGCGCCGATGGTTGCAAAACGCTGAGTCATGAGCAGATATGCAGCAAGCATCTGC
This sequence comes from uncultured Ignavibacteriaceae bacterium, assembly GCA_964472245.1. GTDB lineage: Bacteria > Bacteroidota > Ignavibacteria > Ignavibacteriales > Ignavibacteriaceae > H2-BAC3. The sequence goes on from CAYYJL010000144.1 coordinate 311, forward strand.
ATCAGCCCCAGGAAGTTCCAGTAAAAGCCAGTCCGGAACATCGCTTCAAAAAAGAATCCGATGGGGTTATCCAGAGGCAGTGTTGTGAACCGCAGGCCGAGTACTTTTTTGAGTCCGGACGGAATAAACGCAAAACCAATCAGGATGCGGGTCATCATAACAAAATAAGAAAGCAGAATACTCTTTCTGAATTTCAGGTACCAATAGGTAAGATTGTGCATGGTGCAGCTCTGTTTTATTGGGGGCAAGATATACCCTGCATCAGTTGCAACGATGCAAAATTATAAGAATGGCGGGGATATCGTGATGCAAGGAGATATAATAAGATCAGCCAATGCTTGCATCAGAATGAGAAAGGGAGAAATTGCAAAAGAGCCGGATTCCCAGGTTGTTTAAGAAAGCAACAAGGGAAAAGTGAAGAGGGCTGTGTTGAGCAGGAAGGTTTCCATTTCCGGGGTTAAGAAGGTGTTAAACCTGCGTGCCGGGGGGAAATCACATAAAAAATCCCCCGAAAATGGTTATATTTGCATTTTTAAATCAATAATAAGCGGATCAGCCGGTATGTGTCTCCGGCGGCCTGCAATTATACCCTTACACTACTGTATTGATAAAAACCCTTAAAAGCTTTTTATATTCCCTCTATGAGATGACCCGGTATGCGCATGGCAGGGGAAAACGCTATAAAACCGGCGCCGAAAAATCCCCGTGGCAAAAGCTTTCCGATCTGTTTGCATGGCTGATGCGTGAACACGAAAACAACACGATGTATTATGCATACGGCCTGCATCTTCAGGGAAGCCGCGCAGAGGAGGTTATCGGCAGAAGGGAAATACTTGCAGTAAAAAGGGAAGCGGAAGCCAAACTGCAGAAAATAAACGGCACAGGGGATGTGGATTACAGTGCAATCACCAAGGATAAGTTTTACGCAAACTCCATACTGGCAGCAAACGGCATACCCTGCATAAAGAATGAAGCGGTATATACGGGAGGCAGGTGGTTTACCGCGGAGGGTAAAGAAGCGGAACCGGGATTTTTTGAGGGGTATGACGGAGAGTTTGTGCTGAAGAGTCCGAATCTGGAAGCCGGTGAAGGGGTTCTGGTCTGCAGTAAAAAGGGGGATAGAGTTATCAGCAGCAGGAAAGATTATACCGTCAAAGAATTTTTAAATCTTCTTGGCAAAAGCGTTTGGGTGCTGCAGAAAAAAGTTGAATCACACCCTGCAATAAAAAGAGTAAATGCAACTGCACTGAACACAACCAGAATTGTAACGCTGCGCAACGGAACGGATACTATATATATCGGGGGATTTCAGGCATTTGCGGCGGGGGATGCTGTGACGGATTCCTGGAGTGCCGGCTCACTGTACGTCGGGTTTGATACGGAAAAGGAGATACTGCTGGCTGAGGGATATGCAAATCTATCCGTACCGGAAGCAATAGTATATAAACACCCGGACAGTGGAATTGTTTTTGAGGGGTATGCAATCCCGTACCTGAAAGATGCAGTACAGCTTTGCAAAAACGCCCACGCATATTTTTATAATAACTTTATGCTCGGGTGGGATGTTGCAATAACGGAGCAGGGGCCGGTTATTGTGGAAGTGAATGAAAAGCCGGGCATGAATGTAGTGCAGTGCATTGGCGGAGGGCTGCGCCGGAAGATAAAGGATTTTGCTGCCGGTATATCCGGTTAAGCTTTACGTTTTAGACTATGGAACAAATGAAGAAAAAAATACTTGTCCTGAATATGGGAACCATATATCCCATCCGGGCAATGAATCAGATGCGGACTCACAATATGATGCGGGTGCTTTCAGCTGAGTATGAAGTTGACCTTGCCACCACCGCAAATGATGAAGAAGAACAGAACATCTCCGCGCAGAAAATGAAAGAGCTCGGCGGAAAGTATATATACTTAGGAACCGTAAAACCGAAAAACAATATCATTAAAAAGCGCACGATGCAGATTATTGAGCGTTTAAAGTATTATCTGTTTGCCGATGATTTTGAAGTTACTTCCAACCGGTTTCTGGAAGGGAAGATACTTGCTGCAGTGAAAGCCGGCGGGTATGATGCTGTTATTTCCAACTACTGGGAAGCATCGCTGTTCTTTACTAAGCTGAATGCAAATGTTAAAAAAATCTTAGACCCTCATTACTCCGTAGCGGAAAATTTTGATGTGCTGGAGCGGAACAAAGTAACGGGATTCAAGAGAATCCTGGAACTGCGCCGGCTTAACAAAAACCGGGAATTAGAGAAAAAAGTAATTGCGGCTTCTGATGCAACCATTCCCCTTTCTCAGCGCAACTTTGAAGAATTTGATAAAATAGACGGCGGCAAACCGAAGGTGCTTGTTGCGGACGGTAACGATCTGGATTACTTTTTTGCATACAAACCGCAGCCCGACCCGAAGACACTTCTTTTTTACGGTGCGATGAGCAGCAAACAGAATATTGAAGCGTTCTTCCGTTTATATAATGATATACTGCCGGAGCTGAAGAAAACAGTGCCGGATTTGAAACTGCTTGTTGTCGGCTCCAAGCCCATACAGGCGATAAAGGATTTGGATAACGGCAGGGATGTGATTGTAACTGGCTTTGTAGATGATGTACGGCCGTATATATCACAGGCATGGTTTTCCATGATACCGCTAAATCACGGTTCCGGGTTCCGGGGCAGGGTTGTGGAACTGCTTGCGCTCGGAGTGCCGGTGATAGGGACTCATAATGCATTGGACAGCGTAGCGATGCAGCATGAAGTGAACGGATATATCAGCGATGATAATGCGGAAATGATACGCTATGCAAAAATGCTATTGGAAAATCACGATCTTCGCAAAACCATCAGCGAAAACTCTCTCCGTTTTGTGAAGGAGACATACTCATTAGAGGCAACGTTTGGCCGGCTGCTTCCTTTTCTTGACAAACTTTTTAAGAACGGAAAAGCATAATGCCTGAAGTAAACAATTTTACGCTGACTGCCGGAAGTAAAATAACTGCCGGGGTTTTGGGTGTATCGGGATATACGGGGGGTATGTTATACCGCCTTCTGCGTAAACATCCCAACATAGGGGAGATTGTTCCGTTTGGCTTCAGCAGTGCTGGTAAAAGTCTGCGTGATGTTCTTTCGCTTCCGGGTGTTCCTGCTGATGCGGTTATCCGGAATTTTAATGAAGGCGATACTGCAGTTGATGTCATTTTTCTGGCATTGCCGCACTCCGCTTCTTACGAATATATAGAACGGATACTAAAACGCAGCAAACTGGTGATTGACCTGAGCGCGGACTACCGCCTTGATACGGTTGAAGATTATCTTGAGCATTATGCACATAAACATGAATATCCGGAGCTGCTCAAGCAGAAATTTTACGGCTATGCAGACTTAACCAAACAGAGTGATTACGCAGGCAAAAAGCTTATTGCTGTGCCGGGTTGTTACCCCACGATATCAGCACTTTCCACTGCGCCCGTACTGGAAAAGTTTGCGGGAAAGATTGCATCGGTGGATATTATTGCTTCATCCGGAATCAGCGGAGCCGGCAAATCCCTGAAAGAGAGCAATCTGTTTGTTGAGGTTTACGGCAATTACTATACATACAATATTAAGAAGCACCGGCACTCTGCGGAAATAAACAGATTTATCAGGAAAAATAATCCCGGTACGGATGTGAATTTTATCCCGAATATAATTCCCGTATCACAGGGAATGTATGCGACGGTTATTATCCGCTTTAAGGACGGGGTTCCCCGGGAGGACTGGCAGCAGATATATACGGAGTATTACGCAGGCAGGCCGTTTGTAAAAATACTTAGCGAACCGCCAAAACTTACCATGGCAGTAAACAATAATGATTGTTATATATATCCGCTGCAAAAGGAGAATGTACTGACCGTAACGGCAGCAATTGACAATCTGGTGAAGGGAGCATCGGGGCAGGGGGTTCAGCACTTTAACATTATATCAGGCATACAGGAGACCACAGGTTTAGTATAGATGAAATATCAGATAGAAGAAATAGAAAACGGAACCGTAACCACCACACCCGGATTTAAAGCGGCAGGTACACACTGCGGTATTAAAAAGAGAAAAAAAGATTTAGCGCTGATATACAGTGAAAGTCCCTGCGAAGCAGGCGGGGTATCAACCACCAACTTAGTGAAGGCGGCTCCCAATCATATTACTGATGCTATTATTCATTCCGGCAAAGCGGTGCGCGGCATTTTGGTTAATTCCGGCAATGCGAATGCCTGTACGGGTCAGGATGGATTTAACAGGGCAAAAGCAGTGCAGGAACATTACGCCCGCGCGTTAGGTATTAAAACCGATGAGCTGATTATTGCTTCAACAGGGGTTATCGGGGTTGAACTGCAAAGCGATACTATTATCGCTGGTTCAGAAGAAATTGTTTCCGCGCTGGATTACAACGGCGGGCTCGATGCGGCTGAAGCCATCATGACCACAGACCTGCGCCCAAAGTTCCGCGCAATGAAGGTAAGCGGGGACTTTGGTACATTCACCATCGGCGGTATGTGCAAGGGAAGCGGTATGATTAATCCTAATATGGCCACTATGCTTGCATATCTGACCACGGATATACAAATCAACCGCGATGAACTGCAGGATGCCCTGGTGCGCGCGGTGAACAGGACCTTTAACAGAATTTCCGTTGACGGTGATACCAGCACCAACGATATGGTAGTGATACTTGCAAATCACAGTTCCGGTGTTGTATATACAAAAGTAAAAGATGCATTTGAAGAGGCGCTGTACCGGCTCTGCTACTTTCTGGCACATGCAATTATTGCGGACGGTGAAGGGGTAACAAAAATTATTACATTGAATATCATTAATGCAGCAAGTGAAAAAGATGCAGATATACTGGGAGAAAAGATATCTTGCAGTCCGCTGGTTAAAACAGCATTCCATGGTGAAGACCCCAACTGGGGCCGGCTGATGGGCGTTGTGGGGAGGGCGGGGATTCCCGTTGACCCGGCAAAGGTGCGTATCCTGTTTGAGGATTACTGCCTGCTTGATACTGATTATAAAGTAAGTTTTGATGAGGAATATCTCCGTTCAATCCTTGCGAAAAAAGAAATTACGCTGACTATAGATTTGAACATGGGTACACATTCCGTACAGTGGCTGACCTGTGATTTCAGCAAGCAGTATATAGAGATTAATGCGAGCTACCGGACCTAAGCCGATGAAAAACGTTATCATAAAGCTTAGCGGAAAGGCACTGGATTATTTTTTTAATGATGCATCCGTTATTTCCGTTCTTGAGTATTTGAGTACGGAGTACCGCGTTATCATTGTGCATGGGTCATCCTCTCAGGTGAACACCTGGGAAAAGAAGTTTGGCGTAGAAACAAGATTTGTTGACGGACTCAGATATACTGATGAGACAAACATTGAGCTGGTGGTTGCGGTGCAGTCCGGATTGCTGAATAAGTCCATCGTAAAACATCTGCGCGTCAATGGTTTTACAGCGGCGGGCTTAACCGGTATTGACCTGGATTTAATGAATGGCGCCGTGGTGCTTCCGCAATACGGTATGGTTGGTGTGCCGAGTATTAATCCCGATAATAGAGTTCTGCAGATGCTGCTTGATGAACGGGTGATACCTGTTTTTTCTTCGCTTTGTTATGATGCAGCGGGGAGATTCATTAACGTTAATGCTGATCATTTTACAGCTGCGCTCTCATCCTATCTGCATCCGGAAACGCTGATATTCCTTTCTGATGTATCAGGTATTCTGGTAAACGGCGAGCCAAAGAGTGAACTGAGTGCGGCTGAATCACGCAAGTTGCTGGATGATGATATTGTGACCGGGGGAATGAGGGTAAAACTGGAATCTGTAATAGAGATATTGAACAGTGGTGTGGAAAATATTTTTATCGGCAGCAAGATGTATCTGGGTGAAATCGCAGCAGGAAAAAATTCCCTGCAATGCGGAACACGTATATATAAGGATTAGGAAAAGATGCCTCATTTACTTAAAAATTATAACCGTGCTTCAGTTGATTTTGTCAGAGGAAAAGGTGCTTATTTGTATGATGCGGGGGGGAATGAATATCTTGACTTTCTTTGCGGCATTGCCGTTACGCCGTTTGGCCATCAGCATGAAGGCATAACAGCAGCGGTCAGCGCACAGCTGCAGAAACTGTGGCATACATCAAATTTGTTTTCATCGCAAGTGCAGGAGCAGGCAGCCGGGATGCTGCTGCAAAGAGCGGGACTGCATCATGCTTTTTTCTGCAACAGCGGAACAGAAGCAAATGAGGCAGCAATCAAGTTTGCAAGAAAAAGCAGCGCACCCCGTTACAAAATACTTGCAGCATGGGGCGGGTTCCACGGCAGAACATACGGCAGTTTATCCGCAACGGGTAAGGAATCATACTGGAAAGATTTTGGTCCGCTGTTGCCCGGGATAGAATTTTTTGATTACGGTGATATAACTTCAGTTGAAAAACAGATGGACAGCCAAACAGCTGCCGTT
>CAYYJL010000145.1:0-6785 GCA_964472245.1 uncultured Ignavibacteriaceae bacterium
GGCAGACCTTTCCGTATTCAATTACTTTTACCGATGGATCAGGGTTCACACCATCACCTCTCCAGGGGCAGGAAAATCAGGCAATCGGACGCATTGCTCTAAAAACAAACACCGACGGTGCAGAGTTTAACGGCATCTGGATTCAGCTCAACGGAACACGCTCCGGTGTTACTAACTTTAAACTGTGGGAAAGCACAGATAACTCCTTTGATTCCAGCTCCGACTCACAAATCGGTTTGACTTTTACAACTGACCCCGGTGACGGCGGATATATATGGTTCACCGGTTTAACTACTCAGCTCTCTACTTCGGATAAATACTACTTCCTCACCTGTGATTTGTCCGGCACCGCATCAGGAACAATTTCTCCCATACTCGTTGGCGATAAGGAATTAATGCTTGGCTTTGGAACCGTAAGTTCATCCATAAACAACGCAGCCATGAGCAATGGCAACTCCCCGCTTCCCGTAGAGCTTACCTCATTTAATGCTTCCGTAAACGGTAATTCTATAGAACTTAAATGGAACACTGCCACGGAGATTAACAACTACGGATTTGAAATTGAAAAAATGCCAAAGGGTTCTGATGCCGGCTGGAGCATCATCGGCTTTGTTAACGGGCATGGTAACACCAATTCGGAAAAGCAATACTCATTCATAGATGCTGATGTATCCGAAGGGCAGTATATATACCGGCTGAAACAGATTGATACCGATGGTCAGTTTACATACAGTCATGCGTTGGAAGTTGACCTCCTTAACCGGGTTTGGGACTATTCCCTCTCTCAGAATTACCCAAACCCGTTTAATCCGGCCACTTCAATTTCTTTCACCCTCCCGGCTGCTGACCGGGTAAATATATCAATATATGATATTATGGGCAATCTTGTTGCAACTGCTGCCGATGGCATGTTTGATGCGGGGAGCCACCGTATAGAATTCACCGCTGCCGGTCTTACAAGCGGCATCTATATATACCGCATCAAAACATCCGGCTTTACTGCACAGAAAAAATTAACCCTGCTTAAATAAATTTACTGATATCTTCCGCCGGGCAATCACACACAGTCGTTTGGCGGTACGGGGGATTCATCACCTCAATCATCCGGGAGGATACTCCCCTCCCGGATTTCACTTAATAGCTCCCCCAAAAATACTTTTCCTTTTTTAATATAATTTTTTCTATTTTTTGAGACAAAAAAGTGAGTTAAGGGATTCCAGCTCTCTTGCTCTGCTCAATTGTATTATTTCCCCACAGCCGGTTGACCGGCTGTGTAGTTAAGTTCCGGAACTAAAAATTGTTAATCTGCTTTGTATTCAAGATTTGAAAGCACCCTCAATCAATGGCAATAAAATATGCACTTATCCTGCTTCTGTGTATATGCACAAGGATTGCCCTTGCCCAGCCGGTTCTGTATCTTGAGCCCGGCGGAACAAAGTACAGTCTTGACCCATATATAGGGGTCTATGAGGATAAAGATGACACGTCAACCATTGACCAAATGTCCGGCGCTCACTTCGCTTCAAAATTCATATATTTTAACGGCCGTTCCATTAATCTTAAATTTTCAAATTCTGCAATCTGGCTCAGGGTAATTATTGCTGATACCCTAACAGGCAATCCTTCAGGCAGCGATACGGATATTCCGGTAAGCCGGTGGATTCTCTCTAACAACGACCCCCTGACTGAAGAGGTCGCATTGTACTTCCCGAACCCGGCTGATGCGGGAGGCAATTTTAGTGTCGTGTATGCAGGGCGTGGTACTGATTTTTATCAAAAAGAAATTCACCTGAATGATTTTATCGGTTCATTTTCCCTGACCGGCAGGCAGAAAGATACTTTGTTCATCAGAGTAAAATCCCCGTCTCAGTTAATCCTTTCTTTTAATATGCTGTCTGCCGGCGAATATGCAATACAAAGTGCCAAGTCCAATATGTTTCACGGCATATTATTCGGGATATTTTTTATCCTGGTGGCGTACAATCTGATTCTCTACTTCAGCATAAAAAACAATATATACATTTATTACATCCTTTATATTACCTTTTTTGCCGCCTTTTTATTCCTGTATCACGGCCACTTTACCGAAATATTCGGATATACTGACGTGAAGACATTTTACCTGACAATGCTTGCCTTTTTAACAATGGCGGCAACCTCTTGGGTACTTTTGACAAGAGAATTTCTCTATACCAATAAATACTTCCCCGCAGCCGATATAATTTTGGTTGTTCTGACTCCTCTTGCTCCGCTTACTCTTATTTTGATGTTTATTTTTATGAAACCGTATTTTGCAGCCATACTAGCACTCCAGTTTCTTATCTACTACATCATAGGCCTTGTTGTAGCAGTTCTTGCTGTGCAGAAAAATATTACCCTTGCCAAATACTATATGTTGGCACTGCTTGGTATAACTATTACCGTGTTTATCTCTGTCTCTACACGTAATAATTTCCTGCCGCTTCCCTGGAATTTCTGGACTATTAATTCAATCAGCATAGGCGTTTTGTGGGAAGCCCTTATCCTGGCGGGGTCGGTCGGGTATATATTTAATGACCTGAAGATAGAAAAGGAAAGAGAAAAGTCCCTCATCCGCTCACAGATTGCCTCAGACTTGCATGATGAAGTTGGCAGCAACCTGAGTACTATCTCACTGCAAAGCAGGGTGATTATGCAGCAGCCGGATCTAACCCAAAAGATGAAAACCCAGCTTCAAAATATATCTACCGTTGCTGCAGCCACCACGGAAACCATACGGGATATCGTATGGTTTATTAATCCTTACCATGACAGCTCAGATGAACTCTATTTCCGCATGAAAGAACTTGCTTCTAAAATGCTGGTGCATGCTTCCTATGAGTTCACTTCAACACAAAAGGAAAAAATCTTTGACAACATTCCCGATTTGAATAAGCGGCGTCATATATACATGATATTCAAGGAATCACTCAATAATATAGCTAAACATGCAGACGCAAAAGAAGTGATGATTCATTTAACTGAAAAGAACTTCTCCTTTACGATGAGTATTATTGACGACGGAAAAGGATTTCAGGATTCCGATATAAAACCGGGGGAAGGCCTTGCCAATCTGCACAACCGTGCAAAACTGGCAGGCGGCACTATGACCATAGAAAGCAGAAAAGGTGGTGGTACGTATATACTGCTAGAGATACCCCTTTAAGAAAATCCTCTAATTCCCCTTCTTGGAAACCAGCCCCTCCCGCAGCGCTTTTGAGACCAGCCCGCTCCTTGTATTAACATGTACCTTGGTGTAAATATTTTTAATGTGCGTCTGTACCGTTTGCACGCTGGTGAATGTTATTTTTGCTATTTCGGAAGCAGTTTTGCCGTCCACTAAATAGTTAAGGATTTCATTTTCCCTTTTGGTCAGCCCATAACTGTTTTCAGTCTGTTTCATGGAGGTAAACATGGTGAAAACTTTTCTGGCTAATCCGGCATTAATGGAAGAGCCGCCGTCCACTACGGTTTCAATAGCACTCAGAATTTCCTCAGGCGCAGAATTTTTAAGCAGATACCCATTGGCGCCATTGCATATGGCCTCAAATATTTTTTCATTGTCATCAAAAACGGTAAGGACTATGATTTCAATATCACCGGATATCGCCTTAATCTTTTTTATACCTTCGGTGCCGCTCATTCCGGGCAGGTTGATGTCGGTCAGAATCACATCGGGTGAGTTGTTACGGGAAAGCTCCTTTATCGCATCTTCAGCGCTTAGAAACTCCCTCTCGCAACGGAAGATTTCACTTTCATTAAGAATTGTGCGGACCATAGCGGAGTAGGCCGCATTATCCTCAATTATCCAAATTTCTTTCATTTTGCTCAATATTTTATCTGCATAAGTGCACCGGTTGTATTCCCCCTTTTTTTAATCTCTTTCACAAGATAGCCAATAAAACTTTTATCAGCCACTCCTGCCAAGTTCCCTAAATCACACCTAAATAAAAATACCCAGAACTCGGTATTTTCTCACCTGCAAACTAAGATTAATTTATTCCGTCAGTAAAAAAAATTATCATTTTAACACTCTTTTAAGCCAAAAGTGTGACTTCTTAAAGAATTTATTAAAATCTCTGTATTATGTCAGGAACCACCATGAAAAAATTCTTCTTCTTTTTTTGTATTATGATACCCGGGTTTATCCATGCACAAACCCAAACACCCAATCCCGATTTGTGGACCACCGATATTGATGTCACAGCCATTGCGGTGGACGGTAATTACACCTACATTGGCGGCGATTTCACTTTTGTAGCTCCCAATACCGGCTGTGGCGTAAAAGTTTCCACAACTTCACAAATACCGGATGCCGCATTCCCTTATGTTTACGGGTCAGTAAGCGTAGCAACACCGGACGGAAACGGCGGCTGGTATCTCGGCGGGGATTTCACCCGGGTTGGCAGTTACACCAGGAACAGGGCTGTTCATATTTTGAGTGACGGCAGTGTTGACGCAACCTGGAACCCTGATGCAAACAACACCATTCTTGACATCGTCGTAGACGGCAGTGATATCTATGTTGGAGGGGCTTTTACCAGTGTTGGCGGCGCATCCCGGAGCAGAATTGCCAAACTCAACAATACCACGGGTGCAGCCGATGCAACCTTTAACCCAAGTGCGGGCAGCACGGTTTATACTATTGCTATTTCCGGCAGTGATATATATGTCGGCGGTGCCTTTCTTACTATCGGCGGTCAGTCACGAAACAGAATTGCGAAAATTAATAATACCACAGGTGCTGCTGACCTGACCTGGGATGCATCAGCAGACAATATCGTACATAAAATTGTCATCAGTGGCAGCGATATTTATACTGGTGGGCAGTTTACTTCCATTGGAGCACAAACCAGAAACCGGATTGCAAAGCTAAACATGACCACCGGGGCTGCCGATGCAACATGGGATCCAAATTCAAATCATAATATTAGTACCCTTGCCATTGACGGAAATGATATTTATGCAGGCGGGTTATTTACAAACATTGGCGGTGCTTCCAGAAACAGGATGGCCAAACTCAATAATACGACCGGGGCAGCAGATGCTACCTTTGATGCAGATGTAAACTCGACCGTCTCTGCAATCGCCGTATCAGGAAGTGATATTTTTATCGGAGGCGGGTTCAGCGGAGTTGGGGTACAAGAAATAAAGAGAATCGCAAAAATTAACAGCACCACAGGTGCTCTGGATTTGACATGGAACCCGGGTGCAGGTGGCGGAATATCTGTAATTGCTTTAAATGGCACTGATATGTATATCGGAGGGTCATTTTCAAATTTTAACGGTTATATAAGAAATAGACTCGCCAAAATTGATAATACCACCGGGCAGTTGGATACTTCATGGAATCCAAATGCCGGATTCACCGTGATGGCTATCGCCGTCAACGGAAGTGATATATTTGTCGGCGGTCAGTTTAATACCGTTGGAGGTGTATCCAGAAGCAGAATTGCTAAACTAAACAACACTACAGGCAGCGTGGTCACTGAATTTAATGCCGGTGCTGATGGGCATGTTCATTCTATAAAAGTGGATGGCAGCAATCTTTATGTAGCAGGAGAGTTTACGACTATAGGAGGGCAAACGAGAAATCGTGCGGCGAAAATAAGCAGCACTACAGGAACCGCAGATGCCTCTTGGAATCCAAATATGAACAATACTGTGCGTGTTATTGAGTTGAACGGAAGTGATATATATCTTGGCGGTGATTTTACCACCGTCAACGGTGCAACTACAAGAAACCGCCTGGCAAAATTCAATAATACTGACGGTACCGCTGACGGCTCATGGAACCCCAATACTAACAATATTGTATATGCACTTGTAACCGAAGGAAGCAGTGTTTATGCAGGCGGCCAGTTTACAACAGTCAACGGCGCAACTACAAGAAACCGCCTGGCAAAATTTAATAATAGTGATGGTACTGTTGATGGAACATGGAATCCGAATGCTAATAGCCTGGTCAAGAGTATTGCCGTAAGCGGAAGTGATTTATTTGTCGGCGGATCCTTTTCCACTATCGGCGGGAACGCCTATGGTGGCGTGGCAAAACTGAACAATACATCAGGCGCACCCTATAATACCTGGAATCCAAACCTCTATCTGGGTTGCTCTACTGTTGTGGTGAGCAGCGGTGATATATACGTTGGAGGTGCGTTTTCTACAATTGGCGGCCTGCCCCAGAGCCGCTTTGCACTCTTTACAGACAGGTTGCTGCCTGTAGAGCTAACCTCCTTTACTGCAAAAACGATTAATGGCGGAGTTCGACTGAACTGGAGCACTGCAACTGAGGTTAATAATTACGGATTTGAAGTTGAAAGGATGAGCAGTCAGACGAATGGCAAATGGAACACCCTGGGTTTTGTCAATGGCAGCGGCAACAGCAATGCCGAGCGGAGATATCAGTTTACCGATAACACTCCACTGCCGGGTAAAAATATATACCGGCTCAAGCAAATTGATACAGACGGAAAGTACGATTTTAGTTCCGAAATTGAAGCAGAATTCACCGCTATTCCGAGGGAATACTCCCTGGGTCAAAACTACCCTAACCCCTTTAACCCGGAAACACAAATCAGCTTTACTATCCCGAAAGCACAACAGGTTATCATAAAGCTTTATGATATAACAGGAAAAGAAGTAGCCATCTTGCTTAACGAACCCCGGCCAGCAGGATATCACAGCTTACGTTTTAATGCTTCTTCTCTACCAAGCGGTGTGTATATGTATAAACTCTATGCAGGGGAATTCTCAGATGTTAAAAA
>CAYYJL010000146.1:0-6764 GCA_964472245.1 uncultured Ignavibacteriaceae bacterium
ATAATTATCCGTCAGCTCTCTGCGGATGATCAGCTCTTCGAGAAAAGATTTAGCAACTTCCGGGTCGGCGGCACGTGATGCTTCATAGGCGATGCGCTGTGCGGATATCTGTCCGAAGTGAAGATAAGGGGAAAGGTTAGACTGCGCATCCTTAACGGGGTCATTGCGCTCCTCATTATACCGCTGCAAATTAAGAGAAAGGAAATTATCCATCAAACGGTGTGCTGCATCTTCGCCCGGCTTAAGGTAATCTACCTCCGGCACGGAAAAATCTATGGTTAAACCTTTTCTTATTTTATCCCATTTGTGTTCCGGAAAATGAAAACCCCCCTTTTGCTTTTTGAGCGGCGGTATATCCGTTAAGAAATCGGGGAGGAGTTTCTGAATCTTGGGACGGATGGTGTATGCTGCAAACTCTGCCTTATCGGAGACGTAGAGTGCAGGTACAATGTTGTGTGCATCAACCTCAATAAAGGGGACGGTGATTTTTTTTGCGAGATCCCGTTTCCATATACGCTTTATGCGGAGCGGGTCAAAGTCTGCGATTATATACGAGCAGTTATGTTTTATTATAAACTGAGGAATGGTATCAGCGGGACTGCCCTGCAGAAGATAAAACGGGATGTTCAGTCTGTGCAGGGATTGTTCCAGCTCCTGCAAGCCCCTTAACATAAATCCGTACTGGCGGATGGTTGCCTGAAGAAAATCGGGTACGAGGGAAAAAACCACATAGAACGGAAGTTTTTCTTTTGCCGCGAGTCCGGCTGCATATAATAATGCCCAGTTATCCGCACTGCGCTGATCACGGCTCATCCAGTATATAACAGGCCCGCTTGAAGGTGTGCCTTCCTGCAGAATACGTACTCGGCGCGGGTCAACCATGTGAAGGCTCACGGCGTATATATATAATTAATTTCATGTAACGGCATCCCGCCTGCTGTTAACGGACTCATACAGTTTCTGCTCCATAATCTGCACAAGAATTTCCACAGTCCTCACCGCTTCATGATAAGTATTATACAGCGGGGAAAAACCGAAGCGGATATTATCTGGCTCGCGGAAATCCGGGATGACAACCGTACCGGACAAACCCTCCGTCAGTGCTTTGCAGATGCGGTATGCTTCCGGATGGCGGAGCGAAACATGTGAGCCGCGGCTTGCGGGGTCTGCTGGTGAGCCCGCAGTAAAACCTTTAGGAAAAAGATACTCTTCACACAGGCCGTAAAACAGTGCGGTGAGCTGCGTGCTTTTCTTTCTGATTGCTGATATGTCTGCTTCAACAATCATAGAAAGGGAATCCTGCAGCGGAGCAAGTGAAAGCACAGGGGGTGTACCTGTTAAAAAACGGCTGATGCCGGATGCAGGTGAGTATTGCAGGTCAAAGCCGAAGGGGTCATCCTGGCCGAACCAGCCCTGCACGGGGTTATAGAGCCGTGGAATCAAATCCTTGCGTATATACAGATATCCCGGAGCACCCGGGCCGCCGTTCAGATATTTGTATGTGCACCCGACAGCCATATCCGCACCGCACTCAGAAAGACGGCACTCCACAGCGCCGGCGGCGTGGCTTAAATCCCACAACACCAGTGCGCCCTGTTTGTGTGCGTGATCGGTTATGGTTTTCATATCATACAGATATCCGGACTTAAAAGAGACAAGCGATAAACACACCAGGGCGGTTTCTTCAGTTATACGGCTGAGTATCTCCGATGTATTCATAGAGATGGAATCCGGACTCCGGACAATAGTAAGTGAATGCCTGCTGCCCAGATTGCGTATAACCCCCTGCAGTATATATATATCCGAGGGGAAGTTAAACTCGTCCGTTACAACGGATGTTTTGCCCGGTTTTGTGCGGAGCGCAGCATCGGCAAGTTTGTATAAGTTAACGGAGGTGGAATCGGTTATGATTACCTCATCATAATTACAGCCGATGACTGAGGCGAGTTTGCGGGAAAGTTTTCCAGCCGCGGATGAGACGCTCCCCCCACTGATAACGGACTGCATCTTCCGCTGTTGTTAATGCTGTGAGCGGCGGCCTGCCTAATGAGTTGCCGTCCAGATAAATAAGATTTTTATCGGGTATATAAAAGCGCGATATATATCCTTTTAACGGGTCTGCGGCATCAAGTTCTGCCGCTTTTTTATATAATTGCGTAAAATTCATTGCAGCCCTGTGATTTTTTTAACCGCGGGGAGCATCCGTTCCACCCATTGTGCATATAATCTGCCGGAAGGGTGCAAACCGTCCGGAGCAAGCAAAGTATTATCAAATGCGGCTGCACGAGTGAGGTCTGTTATATAAAAATAGGGGCAGCCGAGTTCCGCGGCAACTTCTCCTTTAATGGAGTTATATATATCAATTTCCCTCGCAATGCGCTCCCGGTTTCTGCCTGTTGCAAACGGGGTGACTCCCCAGTCCGGAATAGAAACAACCAAAACACGCGAGGGTGTGCCGCTGAAGCTGATGGCACGGAGCATCAGTGCTTTCAGCTGGGTTCTGTACTCTGCTGTATCCCGCCCGCGGTACTGATTATTAACACCGATGAGTAATGAAACGAGTGTATAGGTTCCGGATGGATTTGCAGCGTCAATCCCCCGGGAAAGTTCATCGGTAGTCCATCCCGTAACGGCAATGATTTGCGGAGTATCAACTTTGGCACCAAGTTTACGAAGGGAATCTGCCAGCTGATTTGGCCAGCGGTCCGAGACCGGGACTCCTTCACCAATGGTATAAGAATCTCCAAGGGCAAGGAATGAAACAGCTTTGGATGAATCAGACAAAGGCGGCTCCGTAACGGGGGCTTTTTGGCATCCGGCGGATGAGAGGGCAATTACTGTTAATAGGACTAATACTTTCAAAAGATTTCCGTTTAGTAAAATTAACAAACTCTGCGGTAAAAAAGTTCTGAATTATGCCATAACGGAGACAAGTGCAAGCAAATGACGGGCGAGCGTTGTGTCTCCGGAACATTTTACCAGTGCTTCTGCTTCCTGAGGGGTAAGACTTTTTGAAAAAAGCTGCCAGGCAATGCCCGCGGGAATTTCAATTTCAGCTGAAAACGAAGCAGCGGCGGAATCAGAGACAGACCATTTGCCTTCCGTATAGTTGAGATACCTGGCGAGATGTTTTTCAGCAGTAATAATAATTTGAACGGAGCGGGGACTTTCCGGCTGAAGGGCTCTGTAATGATACGGCAGGGCGGTGAAGAATGTATCTATCAGCGGGGCGAAATATTTTTCCGCAAGGAGTGTGTTATCCCCTATTGCATGGCGGATTTGCTGCTGATGAATCCACTTTTCCGTGTATTCCCTTGCAACGTGAAAACTGTTGAGTGACTCCGTTTCCCCTGCCCAGGCGACAGCATACTGCGCCGGCATGAGGGGATCAAGTGAGGATATATATTCCCTATATAACAGGCCGGTCAGCTTGAGCAGCAAACAAAGCATTTGCGGGCTGACCCGTTTCATTGCCGTCACCCAATCTGCATTAAGGCGGTTCAGGTATGCGACAAGATCCCGGTAGTTATGAAGCTCTCCCGGAGGATCACCTGCGTAACCATGTTTGGATGCGGAAAGCGTGCGGATATTGCCATCTAAAAGGTGTGCCGCAACATCTTTTACACGCCATTGTTTTGCAACCGTGGGGAGATGCCACTGCTCCTCCGTAAGGGAGGAAAGCAGGGATATAAGCTGCCGGTCAAGTTCCGGAAAAAGGGGAATGACTCTGTTGTAAAGAGTCAGCATATATATACCGGCTGTATCAGGTTATTCACCCTGAACAATCCACCATTGGTTATTAAACGGATCGGAAAATCCGGCTGTATATCCGTAATCCTGTTTAACGGGGGCGTGAAGAGATGCACCGCCGTTTGCCAGCGCTTTTGCATAGACATGATCCACATTTTCCACATAAAGAAACATGCCGCAGGGATGTTCATGAAACTGTGCAGTGGCACCGCCAAACATAATGACAGCATCGTGAATGCGGTATTCCCCGTGAATGATACTGCCATCTTCGGCGGGAACAGTAAGCTGCTCTTTTGCATCAAAGACGGCAGTGAGAAATGAAACAAACTCTTTAGGCCTTGCCGTTATTATATACGGCATAACGGGAAGATATTGTTCCGGAATTTTCATGACAGTGTTCCTTTATATATTATTTTGATGAAAGTGCCAGTTCGTATAATTTGTTTGTGGTGTTCCAGTTGCGTGCAGTGGAGATAACACTCAGTTTTTTCTCAATCACATTGTTATTCAGTTTGGATTTTCCGTAACCATCCGGAAAGTAAAGATACAGTTCTGTTTTGGAAAAGGAAAATTCCTCTCCGTTAAAGGGGAGCCGGGCAAATGACTGCACTGCTTCTTTTGACGGGGGAGACTTAAAGTAACAGACGTATAATTTACCGGTATCTTCCTTATGAGCAAAGGGATTTGCTGCAATAATTTTTTTCAGCTCACCGGGAGTTCTGATAATCACCTCTGCATGGAAGCCGTATTTCTTTTTAACGGCTGTTTCAATAACAGCGGCTAATCCATCCGCATCCGGAGCGGTAAACAGGACATTGCCGCTCTGAATATAGGTGCGTACGGAGCCGAAGCCGGATTTTTCAAAAAGAGTTTTCAGGTCTCTCATCAGGATAATCTTTTGACCGCTGACATTAATCCCGCGGAACAGGGCAATATACGTTTGGGGCATGGGGGCCTATCCCGGAAAAATAATTTTAAAAGAATACACAAAACAGTAACCACAAGTTAACAAAGAAAACGAGAAAGAATACCGGGGATAGATGCTTTTTACATCGTGTCCAATAAACAGGAAAGAAAGAATGCGAAACACAAAATTAACCACGGAGTGCACGGAGAGGAAACCGAAGCTCTGCAATGGGGAGACTTAACGCAAGGGCGCAAGGGTGAGGGTTTATCTTAGTTTGGGGATCCGTGTTTCACAGCTATTTTGTGCAAGCTACAAATGATGACGCAAAGGCGCGAGGCAGCCCAAAGTGGAATAGTGTGAGTCTCCGGAATAGGGCGAAGGACACTTTTAATCCTGAAAACCGGAAAAATTCCTCATTGCGGACTCGCCTTCTGTAAGAATTTTTTCATTATATTTTTATGGAACGATTGGAAATTTTACTGAAAATGCGGAATCTGTCAAGGATAGAAAGCAATGGTTAAAACATTACATGGGAATATACCGGCCGGAGATTATGTGAAATGAGACATCTGTTGGTGTTTGTTTATTACTCTCTTGTTCTCTTATTTGTGGATGTTTCTTATGCACAACCTGTAATAGTTGATACACTTGAATATTCTGATACTTGTTTTACAGAAATATTGATAGAACAATATTATAAGACAGGCGGAGTAATAAAACCTGCTGAAATAAAATACTTAAAAAGCCAATGGCCTTATTTTTATAGGCGATTTACACCCTCAGTTGAAGATATAATTAAAGCGGAAAAGTTTATCCGCGAAACTTTGTATATGATATTAGCATATTCAGAGTACCAAATACCCAAGCTAGAAGAGAGGCTAAATAATTATCACAGGCAGTATATCGGAATATATAATGAGGCGGGAGATAAAATAGTTGTAGTAGTTATGCATGATTTTACACCATTCAAGAATGATCCGGAGTTATATAAATTTCTAGTAGATGAGTGGAGGTGTTTAAATACAACAGAATTCTTTTTAATAGGAAATAAGAATCTCCCGAAATATGCTAATAATCCCGTGAGGGTTAATCACCGCCAGTATCGTATAAATCTTACCCAGTTGAAAATCGAAAAAGGAGGTAGTTGGCTCTTGGATGAATATTGGTTTCTTGGGCATGAGCGGAGTATTATTTCAGATTGTGATTAAGTGATTATTTTAACTCTATTGTATTATGATTTACCAGCAGGGTACGGTGGTGTTTGCCCCAGATTATCGGCTGTTTGGAGAGAAGATGGCCGAGTATAATGCCGGGGGCAATACGGGCAGCGGTATACGCAGGTGGCTGCGTGTTGATCCGTTGATGGATAAGTACCCGGGTTGGATTTACAGAAATCAATCGGCTCGGCGGTCTGGGGAAAGAATATGCAGATTTGAACTGGTATGTTGGATCGAAAAAGTAAGGAATGGAATCAGTAATAATATTTCCAAAAAAGAAATCTAAATAAAAAAACAACCTCTATGTTTCTCAAAAAGTATTGGATTTACTTCGCGCTTGCCGGAGTTTGCCTTTTTATCATATTCGGTTTGGAAGCTCTTATCAGGAATTCCGTGCGGAAAGGTCCTGATTTTTCGGAACTCCGTCTTAAGATTACTCATAGGATTTTAGATTCTTGTGCCAGTGGTTTAGAGAAGTACAAAAAAATAAATGGAAGGTATCCTCAAAGTAGTGATAAATATTTTTTTAATTCAATTAAATATTATGTGTTGATTGATGATGCGTACATTTATTCGGATTCATTAACAAGAATGCAGCGGAATTCAATCGGTCAAGTCGTTAAAGAGAATGAGCTTTTATTTATAAATATTCTCTATTTGGGAATAGGGAGCAAAGAGCAGTATATTAATTATAAATCAATCTCATTAAATACATACATTTTATATAGTGTTGGTGAAAATTGCGCGGATGACAATGGAAATGGTGATGATATAGTTTATGGGAAACATAATGAATAGCACCAGCCGTTTTATCAAAAGCGTAGGAGGAATATTGTTCTTCTGCTTAGTATTAGCAGGTTTAATTTTTCTTGCATATGCGGGTTTTGTAA